>JAFGNY010000037.1 GCA_016926765.1 Bacteroidales bacterium
CCTATCCATTACGGCCTGCTATAACCGGGACAACACTGATCCATCATCCAACTCTTCAACCTTAGCCATCATGAAAGCACCATTTGGCTCCGTCGATAACAAGGAAATTTACTTGTATACCCTTACAAACAGGAACGGGATTGTCGTAAAAATCACCAATTATGGCGCGATCATCACTCAGATCTGGACTCCCGACCGTAACGGGAAATCAGGCGATATCGTCCTGGGGTATGACAGCCTTCAGGGATATATCGACAATAATCCCTATTTCGGAGCAATCGCCGGCAGGTACGCAAACCGGATCTCAAACGGCAAATTTTCGCTGAACGGGACGACGTATAACCTGGCAACAAACGACGGAAAACACCATCTGCATGGAGGAGTTAAAGGATTTGACAAGGTCGTATGGGATGCCACCGAGTTCAACGATTCTGTTTCTGTCGGGTTGGAACTCACTTATCTTAGCCAGGACGGGGAGGAAGGGTATCCCGGCAACCTGAACGTGAAGGTGCAGTATATCCTGAATGATCTCAATGAATTGAAAACGATCATTACGGCTACAACCGATAAAGATTGTCCCGTTAACCTTTGCAATCATACTTACTTCAATCTCACTACCGCCGACACCAATGTTCTGGGTCATATTCTCTCTATCGTATCTTCCCAGTTAACTGACGTTAACGACGAGCTGATCCCGACAGGGACCATGCCCCCTCTTGCAGGGACGCCAATGGACTTTAACACCCCGCATCAGATTGGTTCCAGGATGGATGAGGTCAAGGGAGGCTATGACCATAATTATGTACTCGACAAGAAGCCGGGAGATCTTGCCCTGGCAGCTACCCTCCTTGATCCGAAGAGTGGCCGGGAGGTAAAAATTTACACTACCCAGCCTGGTATTCAATTTTACTCAGGGAACTTCCTGGATGGCTCAATCACCGGTAAGGGTGGGAAAGTGTATCAGAAACACTATGGCGTATGTTTGGAAACACAACACTTTCCCGACTCTCCAAACCAGCCCTCTTTCCCGAATACCATCCTGAAACCCGGAGAGGTTTACAACGAGATTACTGTATACAAATTTAAAGTTGAAGAATAGAAAAAAAGGATACGGGAGTATTTCCCGTATTTTCAACTACCAACTGCCTACTTCCCACTGCTAACTAATCTCACCCCATCCGATACTTCCGCAACATAAAAGTCGGCGGTCAGTCCTGTCTTTTCACGATATCCTGTGCCTGCCTCCTCAATAAACCGGCCAACCGCTTCATCCCTGACCAGCGTCACCGTACACCCTCCAAAACCTGCCCCGGTCATTCGAGAACCAATCACACCGGAAATCTTTTGAGCCTCTTCAACTAACGTATCCAGTTCAAAGCCAGTTACTTCGTAATTGTCCCGAAGCGATTCATGGGAAGCATTCATCAATGCCCCGAATTCCATGATATTGTTATTTAAAAGAGAGGAGACGGCATTCAGCACGCGCTGGTTTTCTGAGATGACATGCCTGGCCCTCCGGCGGATTACCTCATCGGCGACCTGATCCTGGATTTTATAAAACTGCATGAAGCTGATATCGCTTAATTGTCTGATTTCAAAGAGTTTACTGAGGTTGTCAACAGCCGTCTGGCATTCAGCAACCCGCTCGTTGTATTTCGAATCAGCCAAACCCCGTTTTTTATTGGTATTGGCAATAACCATCGAAATGCCTTTCAGAATAAAGGGGACCATTTTATACTCGAGGGTATTGCAATTCAGAAAGATCGCATGATTCTTTTCTCCCATGCCAACAGCAAACTGATCCATGATCCCGCAATTGACGCCCACAAATTGGTTTTCTGCTTTCTGCGCCAATTTTATCAGGTCTGTCATCGGGATGTCTGATCGTGTCAAAGTATTTAATGCATAGGCAGTTACCATTTCAATAGAGGCTGATGAGGATAATCCTGCATTATTCGGGATATCTCCCGAGAATAACAACTCTATTCCCCCGGGATGAATATTCCGTTGCAAAAACTGTTCTATGACTCCCAATGGGTAGTTAACCCATTGGTTCTCCCGTTTTGTTAAGCTTCCGGTTAACCGGATTTCCGTTTTGAATTCCATATTGGTTGAAGCAAAGCGGCATACTTGGTCATCAATGGGCCGGATTGCAAGATAGGTTCCATATTGAAGTGCACATGGAAGCACGAATCCACCATTGTAATCGGTGTGTTCTCCTATAAGATTTACCCGTCCCGGAGCAAAGAAAAGCAAAGGAGCCACTTCCTGGTTCCCAAAATGTTGAAAGAAAAGATGAGTAAGAGATTGTCCGTTCATAGCATCAGATTATTAAACGAAATTAAAAAAAAGTAGGATGAATCCATTAATTTTGCCGGGATTATCTAAACAATCAGTAATGAAAACAACTTGTAATTTAAAGCTACTACTGATCTTCTTCGCATTGATCCTGATCAATACAACGTTGCCTGTCACGGCTCAGGATGATGCCAATATTTTTCCGTTAGATGGGGTATGGCAACTTCGGATGCAGGGATCCACAACAATCTACAATGCTGAGGTTCCTGGCGTCGTCCAACTTGATCTTCAGCGTAATAAGGTCATTCCAGATCCTTACTTTGCTGATTACGAAAAGAAGCTTCAGTGGATTTCCGATACCGGGTGGGTCTATGAAAAATATTTTGAGCTGGACAAACAATTCTTCGGGAACCGGAATCTCCAACTTGTTTGTGAAGGGCTTGACACCTATGCGAAAGTCTTTGTAAACGACTCGCTTGTGATCATCGCAGACAATATGTTCAAGACCTGGTATGCCAATATCAAAAAGCATCTGCGTATCGGATACAACAAGATCAGGGTTGAGTTCCCTTCTATAACCAAAGTAAACAACGCCTTTTACGAAACTCTTCCCTACAAACTTCCTGGTGATGAACGGGTCGTTTGCCGGAAAGCAGCATATCAGTTTGGCTGGGACTGGGCTCCGCAGTACGTCACGATGGGTATCTGGCGTCCTATATATATCAAATACTGGAAATATATTAATTTACTGGGTGTTCGTTTTATACAAAAGAGCCTTACGGATTCTGTAGCCAGGATGTCGGCGACATTTGTTCTGAATTCCGCTTTAGCTGACACGGCTGATTTTAAATTATTTATTGATTCTACTGTGTTTTTTGAAGGGCGCGAATTGCTTACCAAAGGGGTCAACGCGATCCATATTGATTTTGACATCCAACACCTAAAACGTTGGTGGCCAAACGGACTGGGTGAACCAACCCTGTACAATCTTGGCTATGAGGTCTGGTTTGCAGGAAGAGAAGAGGCGGAAGGCCATCAGAAGATTGGTCTGCGCACTGTCCAGCTGATCCAGAAATTAGACTCAATTGGTAAATCATTCTTTCTAAAGGTCAATGATATCCCGGTATTTATCCGTGGAGCGAATTATGTCCCGATGGACAACTTCCCTTCGCGCGTAACGGACTCTATGTATACTGCCCTTATCGAAGATGTGGATGCAGCTAATATCAATATGCTCCGTGTATGGGGAGGTGGAATTTATGAGAACGACAGCTTTTATGAGTTATGTGATGAAAAGGGGATCATGGTCTGGCAAGACTTTATGTTTGCCAATGCTATGATTCCCGAAGATGAAGCTTTCTATACCAGTATCCGGGATGAGGTTATCCAAAATATTGTTCGACTGCGGCATCATCCTTCTATCGTTCTGTGGTGTGGCAACAACGAAATTGAGGAGGGCTGGAAAAACTGGGATTGGGTGAAAGACTATGGGTACAGCAAAGAAGACTCAGCCAGGATATTCAGGAACTATCTTCGGATTTTCAGCGAATTGATGCCCAGCGCAATTTTTCGCCATGATACGCTAAGGCCCTATATCCGGACCAGTCCGATGCATGGCTGGGGTAACCCTGAAAGCCGGAAAGAGGGTGATCTGCATTATTGGGGAGTATGGTGGGGAAAAGAACCTTTTGAAAAGTACAATGAAAATATCGGCCGGTTTGTGTCGGAATATGGATTCCAGGGTTTCCCCGATCTTACCACCATCAAGAAATTCACCCCTCCTACTGAAAGAAGCCTGGATTCAGATGTGATGAAAGCACATCAGAAACATCCTGTCGGATTTGAGACCATCGATGAATATATGCCGCAATACTTCAAGGTCCCCTCTGATTTTGAGGATTACGGCTACATCAGCCAGCTTTTACAAGCCAGAGGGATGAAAACGGCCATCGAAGCGCATCGCCGTGCGAAACCCTACTGCATGGGGACTATGTTCTGGCAAATGAATGATTCCTGGCCGGCGATCTCCTGGTCGACACGCGACTACTATGGCCGGAAAAAAGCATCCTATTATGAGGTGAAACGGAGCTACAAGGATTTTTTCCTTCAACCGGAAATTGTCGGGGATGAACTGAAAGTCTTTGCCAGTGTAGATGGGAAGACCGACGAGAAAGCAACCCTTCTGGTCATCCTGGCCGATTTCGACGGAACGGTCCTTTTTAAGGAGACGGTGAACCGTTCTTTTTCCTGCTCACAGACAGAGATCGTCCTCGACACGAACCTTTCCACCTATCTTGAGGGACAGGACCGATCGAGATTGCTCCTGTTTTCTCAGATTAAGAACATGCTGGGAGTCCGGGCCAACAATGTCATTTATTTCGTTGAACCGAAAGACCTGAAACTGGAAAAAGCTCCCATTGAATTAGAGTACGTAAAAACACCGAAAGGCTACCTGCTGGTTCTCAGTACCAATAAATTGGCAAAAGGGGTTTACCTCTCCACCACATTGAGAGGCGAGTTTAGTGATAACTATCTAGACATCATGCCCCTTGAAAGGAAGCAGGTTTTCTTTGAGACCGACGAAGTGGTGGATGATATCAAAAGCATGATCAAGATCAAGTCACTGGTGGATGTCTATCTTGAAAAACCGGATTCCGAAACAGAGCAATGAAAAGATTGGGGTGGTTTGGATGGTTAATGATCGGATTGCTTGCGGGCGCTTCCCAGGCTTATTCATCATCAACCGACTCCATTTCGTTCAGGGTCATGACCTTCAATATCCGGTACGATAATCCGCAGGATGGGATTTATTCATGGAATCAACGTAAAGATCTTGTTCTTACTGCTCTGGATCGTGAAAATCCTGATATTATCGGGTTTCAGGAGGCGTTGGTAAACCAGGTTACCGGACTGGCTGATTCGCTGCCAGACTATGCCTGGTTTGGTGTGGGAAGAGACGATGGAAAACAGGCCGGAGAATATGCTCCTGTCTTTTACCGCCGTAATCATTTTACTCCGCTTGATTCAGGTTTTTTCTGGCTTTCCGAAACTCCTGAACTCCCCGGATCAATCTCCTGGGGGGCTGCCTGTACCCGGATTGTAACCTGGATGAAGTTGCAGGAAAACTCTTCCGGAATAAAATTCTATGTTTTCAACACCCATTTTGATCATATCAGTGAGGAAGCCAGAGTGAATTCTGCCACACTTTTATTGTCGGAAATCAAGGATATCGCCGGTGATAAAGCAGTTCTGCTCATGGGCGATTTTAATTGCACTCCCCGCGATCAGGCATTCAGAATCCTGAGCGACCGGTTTCAGGTCACAGGCCCCTCGGAGAATGATCTTCCGGAAGTATGCACATTTATAGGATTTCCTCCTTCGGATTCTCCGGGGGAAGTCATTGATTTTATTTTCATCAGACCTTTCACAAAGATCAGATCAGCCGGATACAAAATCGTCATATTTCATCGTGATGGGAGGTTCCCTTCGGATCATCTTCCCGTAGAGAGTGATCTTGTCATTTGGTAACAAGTAAAGACCAGCCATGAAGAAAAAAATTTTCATTGGATTCCTGCTTCTCATTCAGGGAGCACTCACTCTTTTTGGTCAGCGCCTTGTGCGGTTGACAGATTTTGCAAACCCGTTTATCGGGACAGGAGGCCATGGGCACACCTATCCTGGTGCAACATATCCCTTTGGCATGATCCAGGTCAGTCCGGATACAAGGCTTGATGGATGGGATGGCTGCTCCGCCTACCATGCTTCCGATGATACCATTTTTGGCTTCAGCCATACCCATCTGAGCGGAACCGGTTGTTCTGATTATGGAGACATTCTTCTGATGCCGGTCACCGGCGATGACGCCCTGCCGGATGATGGTTATTCCTCTCCGTTCGATCCCTCTTCTGAAAAAGCATCTCCCGGATATTACAAGGTAGGTTTAGAAAAATTCAAGATTGGGGTTGAACTCACCGCGACCCCACGCACCGCATTTCACCGGTACACCTACCCTGCCGCTGAACTTCCAGGTGTGGTTCTTGATCTGAAGCACCGGGATAAAGTGATCGAAGCAGGAGTGCATGTTATTGAGAACCAGGAAATTGAAGGATACCGATTCTCGACAGCATGGGCAAAAGAACAGCGTGTATATTTCGTGATCCTATTCTCACAACCTATTCAGGATGTTCTCATTGAGTGCGACGGGAACCGGAAAGGAGACCTAGAAGAGGTGCAGGGTGAAGATATCAATGCACTCGTCACGTTTAAGCCATTTAAACATACCGGTGAAATTCTGGTAAAGGTTGGAATCTCGGCAGTAAGCATTGAAGGCGCCCGTCTGAACCTCGATAAAGAGAACCCTGGCTGGAATTTCGACAACGTGCTTGATGAGTGCAGGCTGGCCTGGACACAAGAGCTGGAAAAGATTACTGTTAATGGAGCGAGCCGGAGTGATCATACCATATTTTATACAGCGCTTTATCACGCGTTGTTAAGTCCGAATCTGTATATGGACGTTGACCGTAAGTATCTGGGCAGGGACCTGCAGGCGCATCAGGCCGACAGTTTCGATTATTACACGGTATTTTCTCTCTGGGATACCTACCGGGCACTCCATCCACTACTGACCATCATTGACCAGAAACGCACCAGCGACTTTATCCAGACATTTATCAGGCAATATGAGGAGGGAGGATTACTTCCCGTCTGGGAATTATCGGCCAATGAAACCAATTGCATGATCGGTTATCATGCAGTACCCGTGATCGCTGACGCTTACCTGAAAGGTATCCGGGATTATGATACGGAAAAGGCTTTTGAAGCCATGAAAGCCAGCGCCAGCCAGGATAATTTCGGGCTCAGGTTCTATAGACAATATGGATTCATTCCCGGGGATAAGGAGAGCGAATCGGTTTCAAAAACCCTGGAGTATGCCTACGACGACTGGTGTATTGCCCAGATGGCAGATGCCATGGGTAAAGAGGCCGATTACGTGAAATTCATGCAACGGGCTCAATCATACAAAAACCTCTTTGATCCATCCACAGGCTTCATGAGGGCAAAACTCAACAACCAGTGGTTCACGCCGTTTGATCCCTATGAAGTCAACTTCAATTACACTGAAGCCAACGCCTGGCAGTACAGTTTCTATGTTCCTCAGGATCTTTCGGGACTCATTGAGCTGATGGGCGGGAAGGAGAGGTTTGCCCAACGCCTCGACGAACTATTTAGTGCAGATGTTAACACAACAGGGCGTGATCAGGCCGATATCACCGGGCTCATCGGGCAGTATGCCCACGGAAATGAGCCAAGCCATCACATGGCCTATCTTTACAACTACGTGGGTCAACCCTGGAAAACACAAGAGCTGGTGCATCAGATCATGAACGAGTTTTATACCGACCAGCGGGACGGACTTTGTGGCAATGAAGATTGTGGCCAGATGTCGGCATGGTATGTTTTTTCAGCCCTGGGATTCTATCCGGTAACTCCCGGATCGGGTTTCTATGCTATCGGAACTCCCAAGTTCCCTTTCGCTAAAATCGAGCTGGAAAACGGCAACACCTTCACGATAACAGCCAACAACCTGAGCGACACAAACTTCTATATTCAGTCTTGTACTTTAAATGGCTATAGCCATGAGGCATCCGCCATAAGCCATACGGAGATCATGAAAGGTGGCGAGTTACTATTCATGATGGGATCTGAACCGAATTACAATTGGGGAATCTTCGCGGATGATTCGGGAGTCGGGAGACCCGATCGTTCAGATCCTTTCAGGGATCCGGGATCCGGGATCCGGGATTACCTGATTCAGCCTGTACCTTTTGTGGCTGAAGGAGAAGTAGCTTTCTTCGATTCGACAAAGATTGCCCTCTCATCGCCTGATCCTGAAGCAACTGTCTACTATCAGATCATGAAGCATGAGGCACAAAACATGAGGCATGAGGAAATTTCATTCCAGGATCCGGCATCCGGCGACTGGCATCTGTACACCGAACCCTTCCCAATCGCAGAGACCACTCTCATCCGGGCTTTCGCCAAAAAAGGAGAAGGCGAGCCCAGTCTCATCATCGAATCCACTTTCAGAAAGATTCCGAAGAACCGGACGATCAAGCTGAATACCAGCTATGCACCACAATATTCTGCCGGTGGCGATATCGCTATGATCGATTTCATTAAGGGAACCGAGAATTTCAAAACAGGAGTATGGCAGGGGTATGAGGGTGTTGACCTGGATGCCGTAGTTGATCTTGGTAAACTGCAGGAGGTACATACGATCTCTGCCGGGTTCCTTCAGGATGTTGGCGCCTGGATCTTCTTCCCTACTGAGGTCGATTTCTTTGTCTCTGACGATGGGGAGCACTTCTCCCCTGCCGGTGTCTCTTTTCATGAATTCACGCAGAAAGACTATACTCCCAGAACACTTGAGCAATGGACAACCCTGGATCCTCCGGCGATTACAAGGTTTGTAAGGGTTGTGGCTAAAAGCCCGGGGACCTGCCCTAACTGGCATCCGGGTGCGGGAAATAAATGCTGGATTTTCATCGATGAAATCAGC
>JAFGNY010000268.1 GCA_016926765.1 Bacteroidales bacterium
ATGAGCAGTGCCTACATCAGCATCGGACTTTTTGCAAGCAGTCTGACCAACAATCAGATTGTGGCTTTTCTGCTGGCTCTGTTCATCGGGATCTTTTTTCATCTGCTTTTCGGGTTTCTGGCAGCAAACATCCCCGGACTGGCAGCAACTGTTTTCAGCTATCTCAGTCTTTCCACGCACTACGACTCCATTACCCGCGGGGTGATTGACACCAAGGACATCATTTACTTCCTTTCCATCATTGTTATGGGCATAACCAGTGCCGAAGCGATTTTGGTAAAAAGAACGGTAAACTAAAACAGCATGAACATGAACAGAAAAGTATCCATCATTCCCTATATCCTGCTGATTTTCGGGATCATCCTGTTGGTTAATATGCTTGCCAGCCGCTTTTATCTTCGGCTCGACCTGACTGAGGATAAACGGTACACGCTCAGCCGGGCAACGAAGGACATCCTTGAAAATCTCAACGATCCGGTTACGGTAACAGCCTATTTTTCAGAAGGACTGCCTCCGAATATCGACAATACCCGTCGCAGGTTCAAAGAATTATTATCAGAGTATGCCATGCGTTCAAAAGGAAATGTGGTTTACGAATTCGTGAATCCGAATGAAGACGCACAGGCAGAACAGATGGCCCTGCAAAACGGCATTTCCCCGGTGGTTATCAATGTGCGGGAAAAGGACCAGTCAGTGCAGAAGAAAGCTTTTCTCGGTGCCGTTCTGCGCTATGGGGAAAACACGGAGATCATCCCTTTTATCCAGCCCGGATCAGCCATGGAGTATTCGCTTTCATCAGGGATCAAAAAAATCACCACCGATGATAAGAATCTGATTGGCTTTATACAGGGACACGGAGAACCTTCCACAACCATGATGTGGCAGGCCATGGAAGGGCTCCGGGTTCTGAATACCGTGGAGGGAGTCAATCTGACCGATTCCACTTACCTCCCCAAATACAAAACCCTGGCTCTCATTGCTCCCGCCGACTCCATACCGGAAGAGCACCTGGCCATGCTGGATGACTACCTGGCTGGCGGAGGGAATATGATCGTTGCCATCAACCGGGTCGATGGTGATCTGAACCAGGGGATTGGCACTGAAATAACAACCGGACTGGAATCCTGGCTGTCAAAAAAAGGGATACAGGTGGAGAACAGTTTTATTGTTGATGCAAATTGTGGGTCTGTAAGTGTGGTGCAGCAACAGGGGATGTTTTCATTCACTTCCCAGGTGGAGTTTCCCTATCTTCCCGTTTTCAATACGTTCGAAGAACATCCGCTGACCTCCGGACTGGAAACAGTGATCATGCAATTTGCCAGCCCCCTTGCCTACACGGGAGATACAACCCTGCACTTTCAGCCGCTGGTGCTAAGTTCGGAGTTGTCAGGCGTACAGAATATGCCGGTCTATTTTGACATTCAGCGCAAATGGGAGAGGACGGATTTCCCCATGAAAAATGTTGTGGCGGCAGGGATGCTGGAAGGGAAAATTACGGGAAACAACCCGTCCAGACTGGTAGTGATTGGTGATGGCGATTTTGCCGTGAACGGTCAAAGTCAGCAGGCACAGCAGTTATCACCCGACAACGTCAATCTGCTGGTAAATACCATCGACTGGCTTTCTGATGACACAGGGCTCATCGACCTGCGCACGCGGGGAGTGACCTCCCGGTTGCTGGAACAGGTGGAAGACGGGAAAAAGAATTTCCTGAAATGGATGAACCTTCTGCTGCCGGTAGTGCTGATCGTTTTATACGGTCTGTACCGGATCCAGCGTAACCGTATGATTCGCGAAAAAAGACGTTCAGAAGATTATAACAGATAATCCCACAAATTATAGAAACCATGTACCGAAAAATAAATATCAGGCAGCTTTCCGTTGTATTTGCCGTTTTACTGGCCGTTGTCGTTCTGGTAGAGTGGCTGGATTCCCGCAAGGGGACCCGGACATTCAAAAATGACCTGGTGGAGGTGAATACCGAAGAAATAACCGCAATTGAAATTTTTCCCAAAGTGGCTGCAGGGGAAAAAATAAGACTGTTCCTTGAAAACGGACAATGGATGGTGGAGTCGGGTGAGGAAAAATACATGGCCGACGGGAACATGGCCGGCTCCCTGTTGAATGACCTGAACCAGGCAACGCCGGAAAGTGTTGTGGCTGTCAGCAAAGACCGATGGAAAAATTTTGAGGTTACCGACAGTCTGGGCACACGGGTAAAACTTTTCAAAAACAGCGAATTGGCAGCTGAAGTGATCATTGGAAAATTTACCTTCACCCAGCAACGGAAAATGACTTCATACGTCCGGCTGGCAGGGGAAAAAGAGGTTTACGGCATTGATGGAATGCTGGGAATGGCATTTAACCGGAACCTCAACTCATTTCGCAGCCGGCTGGTGACCAGGTCGGCATCGTCCAATTGGAAAAGACTGACCTACAGTTACCCGGCCGACAGCTCTTTTACACTTGAAAAAACGGCAGGGAAATGGACCATGGACGGTCAGCCTGCCGACTCGGCAGCTGTTGCCGGCTATTTAAACGACATACAAAATCTGACCGATGGAAGATTTGCCGAAAATAAACCGGCAATGCCGGCAACTCACCTGCTTCTGATTGAAGGGGATAACCAGATGGAACCCATTGAAATAAAAGGGTATTACCAGGATGAGGAAAATTTCCTCCTGGAGAGCAGCCAAAACCGGGGCAACTTTTTTAACAGTCCGGAACTGGCGGAAAAGATCTTTGTTTCCCGAACCGGGTTCCTGCAGTAAATACCTTTAGACTTTTTTTGATCTTTCAAAAAAAAAGTCAAACTCCGATATCCCAGCGCCTGAAGTACAAACCCTGCCGGACAATTGGCAATGTCTTGAATTCTATCTCTTCCATCTCAGACATTGCCAGAGGTGAGAATTCAGACGCAATCCTGATATTTTCCTCGAGTTGTTCGATATTGTCGACTCCGATAATGGTAGTACTTACCGGCAGGCTCATGTTGTAGGTCAGGGCTTCCCGGATGGAAACGGTTCCAGGTTTGGCAGTGCGGCTGCGGGCATCGGTTTGTTCCTCCAGTGGCGGAGGAGTCCAGCTGCTAAGCATCCGGCTGCGCGTGGTCACTTTCATGCCGATGGTGGCAATGCCGCGTTTCTGGGCTTCGGGCAACAGGTAG
>JAFGNY010000269.1 GCA_016926765.1 Bacteroidales bacterium
ACCCAATTTCTCAGACAATGAAAGAATTTGCAACGTATCGGGGATATCTTTCCGGAGTTCATCCATCAGTTGTTGTCTTAGTTGTCTCATTTCAGATACCACAAGGGTTGAAGAATCTCTAAAGTGATCAAGGATTCGATCCAACTCATCTTGTTGTTCGGGATTTAATTCCAAGTTGCTGAAAAGCATCTGGCAGGATGAGTTACACCCGGGGAGGCTGACAACTTTTTCAGGTTGCGACCATGTATGATAGATCATGGATCCCAGAACAGACAAGGTGATGATCAGCAATCCGCCCAGGATCCAGATCAATAGGTTATTTCTGATGAAAAAGTTCATAATATCATCTATTTCATTAATAATATCTGTTCGTCAAAAGATCCGCTGAGTTGCATAAGGATCGTCATTGAAGCATCCTCTTGGGCAACGGATCCGGTAACTGTTTGTTCCTGAAAAAAAGAAACTGAGCTTAGCACTCTGCCCAGGGTAATTCCTCCCGCGATGCCAATCAGCAATAGCAAGAGTACAAGGATGGGTCTCAGGCGAAGAACTGCATTCCCGATCCAACCCTGGCTTGAAGACAATCGGGCTGTTTTCTCCATCCTGGCTGTCAGCCGGGAAAAGAACCAAGGGTCCTCAGGAATTTCCCTGTCTTTTTGAATAAAGTCGAGAGTTTTCTGAACCCTTTCCTGAATCTGATGGTCCATACTATTTCAAATTTACATGATAAAAATAACGAAGTCTTTTTTGGAGGTTCTGTTTGGCACGATGAATCAGCGATTCTACTGACGATACAGAGAGATCCATCACCTCTGCAATCTCTTTGTATGGTAGCTCCTCGTAGTTATGCAGGGTAAAAGCGATTTTCTGGTTTACCGGCAAGCGGTTGATCGCTGTGTGTAATGCCTGTTTCAACTCCTTTTCCTCCATTGTTTGGTCCACCTCAGAATAGCTGTTTTGATCCACCATTTCTTCGCCGTTGATCCTATGCTGATGGTCCTGCAACGAGAACAGGGCGAGTGCTTCTCTCCTCCTGGATCGTTTCAGATGGTTCAACGATTTGTTGATTGCAATCCGGTAGATCCAGGAGGAGAGTTTAGCATTGCCACGAAAGGAAGAGGCCGATTTCAGAATTTCGATAAACACCTCCTGTGCCAGATCCCGGGCATCTTCCAGTTCATGTACCAGTGAGTAGCACGTGCGAATAACAAGTTGCTGGTTTGTTTCCACGAGCTCTTTAAAAGCTGCCTGGTCATGGTGAATGATTCCCTGAACAAGTTCCCGGTCGGTCATAGAGGCAGGATTAACCACGAAAGTACGAAATAGCGAGATAGTGAGATAGCGAAATAGCGAGATAGCAAAATTTAGTGGTTCGTGGTCATCTGGTGTTGGTTACTTCTTTTCAGGTTCAGGTGTTGTAGCTGGTTGGGGATTGTTTTGTCCGTTCCGGTGCTGGTTCCCCATACCTTTTCCGCAACAGTTGCCTTTTTGCATTCCAGGGCAGTTGCCTTTTTTCATGCCTTTTCCACAACAATTCCCCTGACCGCAGTTACCTTTTCCTTTGTAATTATCACAAACGCCATCCTTATTTGCATCTACAAAATTGGCACAATTTGCCTGGTTGCCGCGAGCCTGATGATTGTCACAGATTCCGTCGCCATTCTTGTCCACAAAGTTCCCGGGAGTATTCTGGGTTGTTTGCGTTGTTTGCGTTGTTTGGGCCTTTGTTGACTTTTCAGGGCTCTGAGTCGTTTGAGCAAGTGTTTGTCCGGCAATAAATACGATCCCGAAGATCAGGGCTGGCAATAAAACGAGTTTTTTCATAAAGTTTGTGTTTTAAGTTTGAATTGAGTTTCTATTTAGACAAGCCCGGAGAAAAAAACTTGCGGAAAAAAATAAACAAATATTTTTAGTGGCTTCTATAATGTCAGAGGTGCAATTTTCAGCAACTTCTCGGAAAGCTCCCACAATCGTTTCCCATTCCCCGGATCGGCCGCTTTTTCATCGATCTCCTGACGGGACATGAGAAAAAGGTAATCGTATGGCTTCCCGTCAAGATCAGGCGATGCAGCCAGGTAAACTACTGGTTTGGCAGCTGCTGCCGGCGACTTGAAGAACAGGGCAAAGATCAGTTTTAGTAAAGGCTGGAAGATCGTCGGTGCTTCCCTGGCTATATTTGAATTTACCGGACCCGGACACATGGCAAAAACAGACGTAATGGTTTTTCCATCCGGATTTAACTGACGGGAGAGCTCTCTTGAAAAGGTTACAAGCAGGAGTTTATAGTAACCATATAACTCCATCGATTGTTTGATTCCGTAATCCTTGTAGTTCCCAAATCCATCCCAGTCAAATTTCTCAGGGTTGCGGTGAGATTCGGAGGTGACGAACAAGATGCGGGATGCCGGTTGTCGGTTGCCGGTTGCAGGTTGACTTTTATCAGGCATCCGGTATCTGGCATCTGGTATCAATCCATTTTCTATTAATAACCTGATGAAAACAAATTTCGCAAAGTAATTCACCATAAACATCTCTTCCAATCCCTGAGGGGTTTTACGTGACTTTTTGGGAACAATTCCTGCGTTCAGAATATAGATGTCCGGTTTGTGATCCAGATTCCGGATGACGGAAACCAAATGCCGGATACTGGATAGATCCGTCAGATCAACATGCAACATATGGATATCCTGATTCCCGGAAAGTTGTTTTACTTTTTCCCCTTTTTCGGGGATGCCACTGCGACAGGCCATCATCACTCTGGCTCCCCGTTTAGCTATGGCAACGGCAACAGCAAATCCTAATCCGGAACTGGCTCCGTCAATAAACACAGTTTTCCCGTCAAGACGATCAGCTTCCCTGAGTACTCCGCAGATTTCTTTTTTCTTGAATAAATCACAAATGCCAGTAATGACAGCTGTTACAGGGTTATTATATTTTTTTTTATAAGGTTCGTGCATAGAGTGTCGAAAGAAATTGTTGATAATGGGCAGTATGGCGATCAATCTCTCCTCGGTTCATTCCAAAATCAGAGAGATTATAGTGATGAATGCCATGTTTCTGATGTGGATGTTCTTGTTCATGACGAAGAAATCGTTCCTTCAGTTCCGGAGTGAGACCGCCATTCAGGTGATAAATCTTCTGCATCTCATTCATGCTATCTTTTACCAGTTCTTTGTAGTCGATATCGATGAACAGTTGCTCATGATCCGGTTGTTTTCTGAAATCAATCGCTTTCCCAAGAGCATAGCCTGTTTTCCGTATCCACCTCTGAGCGATCTGTTTCGGATCAGCCTCATCACTAAAGATCATGTGGTTATAGGTGAGCATGCTTAGGAATGAGGGGATCGATTCATAGATGGTCCGGTGAGGCCAGATAATTTTTACATCAGGCATCTGTTTGGCAATCAGATGAAGGAACTCCAGATGGTGAGGGCTTTTCAACACCCACCGTTTTCCGGGACGAAACCATTGAAGAAGTTTTAATAGCTTGACATAATAGCTGTATGCCGGGGTTTGGTCGACCGATTCGAGCCATGATGCATAAGAAGGAACATCCATCATAGCTTCCGTGGTAGTGCTCAAAAAACTGATGTCCAGCAGCAAAACATCCTCCTCGGGTAGCATGGGATCTAGTGGATGAATGGCAAAAAAACCCGGGGAGATATACTTTACAGCTGTTACGGAAGTGCGGGCGATCTTTATTCTTTTATCTTCAGATGCCGGATGCCGGATGCCGGAAGGCG
This sequence comes from Bacteroidales bacterium, assembly GCA_016926765.1. Lineage (GTDB taxonomy): Bacteria > Bacteroidota > Bacteroidia > Bacteroidales > FEN-979 > QYOJ01. Next base: position 3,744 of record JAFGNY010000269.1, read on the forward strand.
GATTTAGATGATTCTGCCCCAATTCGTCAATCGTAGATTGAAGATCGCAGGTTGGAACGGGATTGATGGCCTCCCAGCTTAGCAGTACCCGGTGGTCGGGATCGGCAGAGAGAAGCCGTTGGAGTTTGGTGGTGCCGGTTCGTTGTAATCCGACGATGATCCATGCCGGATAGAGTTCCTGCTCCAGGATTTCCGGGAACCGCTTGAAATATTCTGTAGCCCGCAAACGGATACTAAGGAGGTTGACCAACCGTTCACGGGAGATAAACCGTCCGGCAGGACTCAGTTTTGCCTCATCGTTCATGGATACAAGCATCCTGTCAAGTGGTTCCTCCCAAAAATCGCTTCCCAGATCTTTCAGGCCAGTTGTTTTTCTGGCTCTGCGTATCAGGTAATCTTTGTCAAGACGTATTTTTGTCCCCAGCGGGTAAGCTATTGACCAGATGTTATTCAGGGTTCTGTACCAGAGGGGCTGTTGAAAATTAGATCGTATGTTGTTTTTCATATTTTTTCACCGCAGATACCTCAGAAATAATTCAGATGTAAACTGCAATCAGTAAGATAGATTAAAGTGATGCGTTCTTCGTCCTTCGTCCCTCATCCTTGATAATTACTTTACATGTTGGTTCCACCGGATTCTCCCCCTCCTGCAACCGGTACCAGCGCCAGCACATGGTTCCTTCAGTATGTCCACAAGTATTGAGCCAGTTGGGATGTCCGGGATCGGCATGGGCAACAATCACGTTCACAGTACCGTCTGGTTCACAGACAGCAGAAGCTTTATTGATACAAACCGTGAAAAAGCGGTAATCCAGTGACTCCATCCAGTAATTGTTGAGTTGGAAGTTCCACGAATCGCAACCAGGTGGTTTCACCTCAATCACCAGCGATTCATCCGGTTCAAGCTTCCAGTAGCTGTGGTAGTAGATAATGTTTGGGTCCCCTCCGGCTGCGTTGCTGGTAGCAGGATCAAACAGGGGAAGTGTGTTTGCATGTTTTTTAAATCCGTTCGTCCATCTTGAAAATAGCAGAGAAGCTCCACCCACAAAAAGTCCGGCTTTCTTCAGCCCTTCATCCACCATAACAGGTGTGATGGGATCCGGGGCTTTGCGTCCGTTAAGATTCTCAATATGGAGTTCAGCCGGGATCTCTTCAAGCCGGTTGAAAAAGGTTTGCCTGACGATTAACAGTCCGGTCGCATCTTCCATCTTCAGCCAGTTTTTTCCCCGAGGTTTCTTGCTCAGGATCACCTCAAAACTTCCGTCGGGTTCGTAGTTGATCTGATGATGATCCAATTGTCCGCAAGGAGCCATGCCTCCTGTTGAGCCATAATCTCCGTTTTGGGTAAAGAATCCGAAATAGTGAACGGTATTTCGTTTCCCTTTGATCCTGTATTCAAATTTACTGCCGTCAATCTGGGCATTGAAGTAATAGTTGTCGGGGTTATCAGCTCCCATCTTCACTGTTTCGTGAACCATCCGGCGAAGGATGGGAAAGGCTGGATCGTTGTACTCAATAAAAGCCTCCAGACCGGCTCTTGTCAACCTGGACAAGTACCTGATCCCCTCAGCCTGGTTATAAGCATCCAGAGGGGTTCCCTGATAGTGAAGCGCTGCTCCAGCGACTTTCAGATTATCGCAGAATTCATCCCATGCTTTTCCTGAGACAATCCGTTCAGCGTGAATGTCTGATTCCGATTTTCCTTTTAGGTTCCGCATCAGTCGTTGCCAGCAGGTGATGGATTTCAGGAACAGGAACAGGAGTTGTCTCATAAGGAATCGACAAATAAGTTAATTTCGCCAAAAATAGAAATAAAATGGATCAATTCAAGGGAGAGTACGGGAATTGGGCTCTGATCGCCGGAGCGGCAGAAGGGATAGGAGCCGGTTTCACGAGGCTTCTTGCTCAGAGAGGAGTCAATATCGTGATGGTCGACAACAAACTCGATGCGATGCAACGGCTGACTGATCAGATCCAGCCAGAGTGGAATGTTGAAGTTCGGCAGATTCATATCGACCTGGCCCTTCCGGAAGCACATGGATTTTTACTTCAATCTATCGATGATCTCGACTGCCGGCTGCTGATCTATGTGGCTGCATATAGTAAAGTCAAGCCTTTTTTAACCAGTGACAGAGAGGAGCTTGAGACGTACATTCGGGTAAATAATCTTACCCCAGTGCAATTGATCCATGGATTTGCAATCCGGTTGAAGGAAAAGAACAAGTCAGGAGGGATCATCCTGATCTCTTCACTGGCCGGACTTTTAGGTCCTCCTCTGGTGGCTCCTTATGCTGCTTCGAAAGGATTTCTGATCCGGCTGGCAGAATCGCTTTCATCGGAATTCAGCCAATCTGACATTTCAGTCATGGCATGTTGTGCTGGTCTGACAACTACGCCCACATACTACGAAAACACCCCGGAAAAAACCCGAAAAAAGGTGAAAGCGATGGATCCTGATGAGGTAGCAACCTATGCATTACGGCAACTTGGCCGTAAACCGGTCTGTATTCCCGGATGGAAAAATCGTTTCAACTATTTTATTCTTCTACGCTTGTTTCCCCGTTTCATCTCCATGAAAATCCTGAGCCGGACGATGAGATCAATGTACGAGTCCGCTAATTGAGCTGAAGATTGTAACGTTATCGTTTGATTAGCTTTGCAGTAAAGGGCCTGTTTCCGCTAATGGCAGTGACTGTATAATATCCGGATGCCAATCCTGATATGTCAATTGTTACTTGTTTTCCGGTCACCGGCTCCCTGTAGATTTCTTTCCCATGAATCGTATAAATCCGGATCTCATCAATCGGGTCATCTGACCTGAGGATGATAATATCACCCGCAGGATTGGGGCTGATCGTCAGAAGGGGTTTTTGTATGTCATTCACTGCAACGGCTACATCCACCATGATACAGGTAGGGTTGGATTCTCCGATATCGTACTGCGCTTTCAGGCAATAGGTGTACTCTCCCGGCAGGTCGAGGAGATCATCGTAGAAGAGATCTGTGATAGGAGTCGAATTCAAACGAAGGCCGTCCCGATAGATGTTGTACCCCAGTAATGTGAAACTGGGAACATCGCTTACAGGCGCTTCCCAGGTGAGGTGTACCTCATACCCAACAACGTCGGCCTGCAGGTTGATTGGTGCAGGCAAGGGTGGAAGCAATACGCCGATGTATTTATATACCCCATTTTCAGTTGTACTGGCATTCACTCCACCTGCCCATCCACAGTGGTTATTCACCCACGACATATTCATGTACTGTGAACCCTGTGTCCCGGCAAAATCAGCCCAGGTATGACCTCCGTCGAAGCTGTAAGAACAGCCGTTGCTACCCATGGAACCGGTGCTGACCCAGGTATTCTCCGTACCCGGCACATAGGCCAGGTCAGAAGGATAGATGGGGCCTGTAGTGGTAACCAAGCTCCAGGTCGTTCCTCCGTCGAAAGTTTCGCAGATCGTCCCGGTCGTTCCTGCATCTTTATCCTGGACTAATCCATGCATTCCGGTTCTGAAAGAGGGTTTGATATACTTTCCGTTCAATGGCTGAACCACTGAGACCGTCCAGTTCAATCCCTTATCAGCCGACTTATACACACGTCCTTTATTTGTGCCAAACCAAACCGTATCGTTTATGGCAGAATAGTAACCAACAACGCCGAATTCGCCGCTTAACGGGTTCGGGATATTGGCACCCGGCACCAAAATCCAGTTTGTGCCTCCGTTGGTTGTGGTATAGATTTCATATTCGTTATTGATTGGGTCGCCCATGCACCATCCATCGGTTTCGTTGAAAAAATGAACCACATTTGGGAAAGAGGCAGCATTGCTATAGGAGGCAGAGGTTTGCCGTGTCCAGGTGACTCCACCATCATCCGTTGTATAGATCCCTTGTGGGTTACTTCCCGAAGCACGATACATCGGCACCCATGCTTTTTCGGCATCCATTCCGAAGATCATCGCGGAAGCAAGACCCGTACACCCGTTGATTACACCGGGAGTCCAGGTATCTCCTCCGTCAAGGGTACGTGAAAAATCCTGGCAGGCGCCCGTTGGATTGGAGACATCATATCCGGCAGCCCAAACAATGTTTGTGTCCACTGCCCACATATAATTGATTCCCCTTTCAGTGGCAAAACCGCTTGCCTGAGAGATCCATTCAGCCACATTCAGGATGATCTTGTAATAGACCGTATCGGTTGATGTATAAGAATAAGCTCTTACCTCGTGCGATCCCAGGTCGGCGGAGGTGGTGTTCCAGGTATAGGTCAGTGTAGATTCTGTTCCGGAAGCCATTTCGTTATTATCGATGAAAATCTTCATCATGTTGGGGGTTCCTCTTTCAGTAACTGCATCGATGTCAATGGAATAACCCACCCCAATAACGGCATAGTTCACCGGATGTGAAATTCGGACGATCAGATTGGGATTATAGGGTTTGATGTGCAGCACCACGGTGTTGTTCTGATTGAATGAATTTCCACCCGGATTGAGCGCTCCTATAGCATACCAGCCATTTGCAGCTCCAGACCAACCCCAGTTGAAATGAAATTTATCGTCACTCAACCGGTACCCGTCGCATACGAAAGCATGTCCAACACTGGGGTTACTTCCACTATAATAGACAGGTAACGAGTTATCCAGGTCATCCCGTAATAACTCTTTAAAATCGTTCACATTGGCGTAGTCATCCTTGTATTTAATGGTCACATCAGGATGGTAGTTAAAGTAATCGAGAAGCGCTGCCGGTACATTTTCACTATACGCTCCTGAGCCGCTCGGACTGTACATCATATCGACAGAAACTCCTGCATGGTACATGATTGTTGCAGTAGGGGTGTTGCTGCTTGTCACATTGTTTGGCATCGAGGCCCAGTCGTACGTCGTATTCCCGAAATCAGCCGTTTGCGGCCCATAGGTACCGCATGTGTAAGTATGAGATCCTATTCCCTGGGGAGGGAAATTATGGTACTTCATTACCTGAGCCATCGCGGTTGCAACACAACCTGTATATACATGCTGACAAGGTCCTGAGACATCATACGGGCATAGTGCATTGTAATAACACCCCTGATCCCAGGTAGTGGTCAGTAAAGGATTCACATCCCTGGTGGGTGAAGGGAAGTTGCCGCTTCGGATTTTTTCCCATGCTTCCATGGTCTCCCGGTTACTGAGTTGGGCGCTGACAATCTTGCTGATCTCTTCGCTGTAACCATCCATCCACTCTTTGATTGCCGGATTGGTGATCTCTTCGGGCATCTCGTTCTCAAACGAATATCCAAGAATTGGAATTGATGCATCATCTGCAGCAACAACGACAAATCCACCGCTTTTAAATTTAAAGGTATACAAGGTGGTAAGATCACCGGACAGAGTAACAGAAGAACTCTCCACCGAATAATCGGAAATGTAGATTGGAGCATTATGCGTATAAAATGCAATGGCAATCTGTTCGGCTTCAGACTGTGATACCGGATTGGCTATCCCGTAAACAGACAAGCTAAGCATAGCAACGAGTAGAATAAGATGTTTCATAAAGTTTGGGTTCTGGTTTCGCGGTAAAAGTAGTGATATTTGACGAATCCCGAAATACAGAAATTTTCGTATTTTTAAGGCAGATAAACACTGAAAAACCAATCAAATTTAGCAGGTATGAAAAAGTTTACACTGTTTATGGTCTTCCTGGTGATTACCGGAACTACCTTTTCACAAAAAGAAAATGATGTATTAAATTTCCGGGCAAAGAACCAGGATAGCCTGGTGCTTAGCACATGCGACGGGACCCCTCAGTACCGGGAAAGTGTTGAGGCATCCTATCGGATGTTACAGTACCGGACCTCTATTTATGGTGACGTTCCTGATTTTGGTACCGGTATCCGTCTTGGCATTTACCAGGTACAGGCGTATAGTGGAAAAGGCGCTACCGCAAAAAACATGACCATTCTTGAGGAGGCTGTCAAACAGGCTAAAAAGTTTGATGTCCAGCTTTTATCGTTTCCCGAATTGTTTGTTCCGGGGTATACCCTCAGTCCGGAAGAAGCAAAACAGGTAGCGGAATATAAAGACGGACCGAGTATCACGATTGCATGCAAACTGGCCAAGGCATACAACATGGCACTGATCGTCCCTTATGCCGAAAAGGTGGATGAATCAGGCGATACGAACTACTATGATGCCATTGCCATCATCAGTGAACAAGGGGAGTTGCTTAATTCTTACCGTAAAACCCACCTTTACGGTCAGCAGGAGAGGGACAACTGGTGCTTTGGAACCAGCGACTACCCTGTATATCCGATCTTTGGCTTTCCAGTGGGAGTATTGAACTGTTATGAATGTGAATTCCCTGAACTGCAACGGATCCTGGCGTTACATGGCGCCAAACTGATTGTGGGACCCACAGCTGCCGACAATTATTACCGGTTGCCCTCTGGCGAGAGAAGTTCAGTACCTTATCCTGATATCGCTACTCTGCTGATCCCAGCCAATGCATATGCAAACAATATCTTCTTTGCCTATGCCAACCGGTGCGGTTATGAAGTGAGGGGCACCGATGCATGGCATTACCGTGGTAACAGCATCATCTGCGGGCCATACGGAGACATTATTGTCGCCGCCGGTCATGAACAAAATACCCTGTTGATCTCTGATTGTGTACCGGCTTATTACGGAATGACCCATCCAGCTCCGAAATACAACTACCTGCAAGACCGCAGGCCTGATCTCTATCATCCGTTGGTTCTGGATAAAGCGAAGTTTTTCAACCCCAGCGAAGAATCCATCGACCTTAACTCCGATTTCTTCAAGGGAGGCTATACCTATCCCGATTTCGATGGGTGTAAAGAGACTCCGGCCGGAAAATAAAGGATCAGGGTGTTCTGAATCTGTGATTTTGTGTTACTGACAGCACACGGTTCACCAATTGGATCCGACTTTTCACATCAGTCTTGATGAAGATCCGGTACAGGTGATCTTTAACTGTCTGGAGGGTAATGAAAAGCCGGTCGGCGATCTCCTGGTTGGAGCAACCCCGGCATAGTTCGCGGATGATCTCAGCTTCTCTCGGTGAGATCTCATATCGTTTACAAAAATCTTCAAAATCAATGGGTTCGATCGATGGATAAGCCTGGTTTTGATTGGTCACGATCAACGGGTGCCATCTTAAAAAAACAGCCGGTAACGCCATTCCTATGAAAAAGAGCAGGGTGACGAAAAGGTCTGCCACCCAAAAGAAACCTGAGAATAGAAAAGGTATGCTGGTCATTATCCCAGCCCAAAGGATCAGCCAACCCAATCTCCTGACGGGGCTTGCTTCCCGGTATTCTGTCCTGAAACCCCGGAACAGGATCAGGTTCAATCCCGAAAAGAAAAAATAGAGAAGGTTAAAGGAGGTGAAAAAGATGCGGTTGCTGTCTTTCACCAGCGAATCCTTTGGAAAAACCTTCAAAAAGATCATGGAAAGAATGATACAAGCAACATTTA
>JAFGNY010000270.1 GCA_016926765.1 Bacteroidales bacterium
CAAGGTCGGATCAGCCTGATCAGTTCACCTCCGTCCAAACCTATTTTAATCTGGACGACACCCTCTTTTTTGATACCCTGCTGAACACGGAAAGCTATGCCTTCATTTACCGGATCGATCTTTACAACGAGACGCCTGGCATGCAGTTCCTGATCGGATCTTCACGACAGGCTGAATCCATGTTTCTGGAGATCACACCCACCGACAAGCGGCTGATCCTGACATGGAATGTGGAGGTCCCCTGGACCAACATCAGCTATACGGTCTTCAGGTACAACGCCCAGCAGGCCCTTTTCGATTCCATCGGCTTTTCTACAGAACCGCTGTATACGGATAAAGGACTTGCCAACGGAACCAACTATTGTTATTACATCCGGAGCCTTGGACACTATTCGGGAGGGGGTTTTGTTGAGCCGATCATCAATTACTCCCAGATTAACTGTGGCATTCCCGTTGATGATTTGCCCCCCTGTGCTCCTGTCCTGTCAGTCCAAACCAACTGTGACAATGCAACGAACCTCCTTTCATGGTTCAATCCTGATGACACCTGCACGCATGACATTGTCCGGTACCGGATCTGGTTCACTCCCGACATGCGCCAGGAGCTGGTGGTCATAGACTCCCTGTTCAACAGCATCGATACAACCTATGAGCATCGGCCGGTAAAGGCAATCGTCGGATGCTATGGTGTCACCGCCATCGATTCAGCAGGCAATGAAAGTGAACTCAGCAACAGGGTCTGTGTCAATAACACCGCTTGTCCGGTTTACCGGTTGCCAAAAGTTTTTACGCCAAACGACGACGCCTGGAACAATCTCTTTGAACCCTTCCCATATACCTCTGTGGAGAGCATTAACCTGAATATTTTCGACCGGTGGGGAAAAGAGGTCTTCCATACCAATGACCCTGAAATTGACTGGGATGGCAAAGATCAGTCAACCAATCAGCCCTGCAGCGATGGGGTTTATTTTTATGTCTGTGATGTTTTTGAAATTACCCTGACTGGGATTGAGAAACGCACCCTGACAGGTTCGGTAACAATATTACGGTAGAGACCCGATTCATCGCGTCTCTACATGTTGTATATTTGCGCCGTGAAAACTATTCGCAACTTTTGTATCATTGCCCATATCGATCATGGGAAAAGTACTTTGGCAGACCGGTTGCTGGAGATGACACAAACCATCTCAGAAAGGGATTATCAGGACCAGGTGCTGGATGACATGGAACTCGAACGGGAACGTGGCATCACCATCAAGAGCCATGCTATCCAGATGAAGTACGCGTGGGAAGGCGAGCAGTACATTCTGAACCTGATTGATACCCCAGGTCATGTGGATTTCTCCTATGAGGTTTCCCGGGCAATCGCAGCCTGCGAGGGAGCTCTCCTCGTGGTGGACGCCACCCAGGGCATCCAGGCCCAGACGATCTCCAACCTTTACATGGCCGTTGACTATGACCTTCAGATCATTCCCGTGCTCAATAAAATCGATATGGAAAATGCCATGATCGAGGAGGTGAAAGACCAGATTGTTGAAACCCTTGGATGTGACCGGGATGAAATTATCGAAGCCAGTGCAAAGTTCGGTCATGGTATCGATCAGATCCTCGAAGAGATCATCCATAAAATACCTCCTCCCCAAGGGGATCCCGAAGCGCCTCTTCAGGCGTTGATATTCGACTCTGTTTTTAACTCCTACCGCGGAATCATTGCCTATTTCAGGATTTTCAACGGGACACTGGCAAAAGGCGATAAAGTGAAATTTGTAAATGCAGGCCGGCAATATGAGGCTGATGAAGTAGGCGTGCTGGGGTTGAGGCCCGAGCCCAGACAAAAACTTCTGGCAGGAGATGTCGGTTACATCATTTCCGGCATCAAAACCAGCAAAGAGGTGCAGGTGGGTGATACGATCACCCATATCGCAAGACCTTGTGACAAGGCGATTGATGGCTTTGAGATGGTGAAACCAATGGTGTTTGCCGGTATCTATCCGGTGGATGCCGACGACTATGAAGAACTTCGCGACTCCCTCGAGAAACTTCGGCTCAATGATGCATCTCTCTCGTTTGAACCCGAATCGTCTGTAGCACTTGGTTTCGGGTTCCGCTGTGGCTTTCTGGGGTTGCTTCATATGGAGATCGTACAGGAGAGACTCGACCGCGAATTTGACATGGACGTGATTACCACTGTCCCCAATGTTTCCTATAAAGTTTTTACCAGTAAAGGAGAGGTCATCGAAGTGCACAACCCGTCGGGGCTGCCTGACCTGACACTGATTGACCACATCGAAGAACCCTATATCTCTGCAAACATTCTGACACGGTCAGAGTATGTGGGAGCAATCATGCGGCTCTGCATCGATAAACGGGGAGCACTAAAAAACCAGGTTTATCTCACAACCGACCGGACCGAACTGACGGTTGAACTGCCTCTCGGCGAGATCGTTTTTGACTTTTACGACAGATTGAAAAGCATTTCAAAAGGATATGCCTCCTTTGATTATTACCAATCGGGCTTTAAAGAGGCCCAACTCGTAAAACTTGACATCCTCCTTAACGGGGAACCGGTGGATGCCCTCTCTACGCTGCTGCATAAGGATCATGCATATGATTTTGGGCGCAGGTTCTGTCTGAAACTAAAAGAGTTCATTCCCCGTCAGCAGTTCGATGTTGCCATCCAGGCAGCTATCGGCGCCAAGATCATCGCACGCGAAACGGTGAAAGCGGTTCGAAAAGATGTGACTGCCAAATGCTACGGCGGTGACATTACACGAAAACGCAAACTTCTTGAAAAACAGAAAAAAGGCAAGAAACGGATGCGTCAGATTGGAAATGTAGAGGTTCCTCAGAAGGCGTTTCTTGCAGTATTGAAACTTGATAGCTAGCTCACCGGATCATTGGATCACTAGGTACTGCACACTATGAACCGCATATTTTCTTGCCTCTTTTTTGTAACTTTCATGTAAACTTTTCGTCTTATTACCTCAAACCAAAATCACCCTGAACATGAAAAAGATAAACGTTGTTTTTACAATTGCCTTGGCAGTTGTCATGATCTTCATTTTACCAGGAAAATCCAAAGGGCAGGAAGATGAAAATAAGGGACATAAGCATCACTGTGATCAATCGGAAATCAACCTCAGCGGAGTCAGGATCCAAAATTTAGGGGATGACTCCGTTGTCATATATATCAAGAAAAAAGACCGCAACTTCCAATACGGAGGCACGAACTGGGGAACCTTTCCGTTCTACTGTAAAAAAGGGAAATACAACGGCCATTGGGCTGGTGTTGATTTTGGCTGGAACGGCTATGTGAATAAAGATTTCAACATGGATTTCGGTCCGGGTAACGACTACCTCAACTTGAACACAGCCCGCTCATTGATGATCAACCTGAATCCACTGGAACTGAATGTCAACATTGCCAAAAACAAATTCGGATTTACTTCGGGGCTGGGGTTCTCCCTGAACAACTACTATTTCAGTGACTCCTACACCCTGATCGGAGATTCCTCCACACTTGTTGCATTCAATACCATTGACGATAAGGGACATTCTGTCGGGATGAAAGTAAACAAGCTCTTTGTCTCCTATATTACGATCCCCTTGTTATTTGAATACCAGACAAACGCCAGGCACCGGTTAAACAGTTTTCATATTGCTGTCGGTGTGATTGGTGGATTGCGTTTGCAAACCTACCAGAAACAGCGGCTCTATCAATGGCAGGATACCTATTTTCTGGCGGATGACAATGGGAAAAAAATCGCCTCATTTTATGCGGACAGCCCTGTGATCAGGAACCATGACCCTTACCATCTGAATCCCTTTAAACTGGATGCAACCGTTAGGGTAGGCTGGTCATTTCTGAACCTGTTTGCTACCTACTCCCTCACCCCGATGTACCAGAAAAACAAAGGTCCGGTTCTCTATCCATGGACAGTCGGGATAACCCTGGTTGGATGGTAACTGTCCCATAGGGACGCCCATATATGCTGCCTCCCCTTCATGGGAGGGTTAGGAAAGAGTCATTCAAAAAAACGTTCCTGGAAATTCACCAGGAACATTTTTTTTGTAGCCCGGGTTATGGCAGTATACAACCATCGAAGGTACTCTATGTTAAGCATCTGCTCGGTTAGATAACCCTGATCAATAAATACGGTATCCCACTGTCCTCCCTGGGTTTTGTGACACGTAAGCGCATAGGCAAATTTTACTTGCAACGCATTAAAGTAAGGATTTGCTTTCACGTTTTCCACCCGTTCCCGCCGGGAACGTAAATCGGCATAGTCCTCCATGATGGTCTGGAAAAGTCTGTTGTTGTCGGGTTGCGTGAGAGCGGCCGATTCGGATGTCAGCGTATCGAGAAGGATCTTAACATCCAACTCAGGTTCGTCGGGATAGTCAATGAACCGGAGGGTAATATCGGCAAAACGAAATCCATAGATCTCTTCAAACTTCCGGATACGTGTGAGCTCCACAATATCTCCATTGGCGATAAATCCGGCAGAGGATTCGACTGGAAGCCAGTAGTAATTATTTTTGACCACCATCAGATAATCTCCCGGAGTAATTTCGCCTTCAAGAAACAGAATCCTCCGCCGGATCTCCCTGTTAAAGAGATTGGCCCGTTTGTTTGACCGGCAGATGACAACATTGTTTTCCCGCTCCGAACCTGCATAGGCCTGGATAAGTGCCTCTTCAAGTTCAGATCCGGTAATCCGGAAAACATCGGGGAAAGAACTCAACTGAAAAAAGGGAAACCGGATCTCCGGGTGGCTGATTTTCTCCCGGAGCCGCGTAGCGTTGACAAGGATGCCCGACTCCTGTGATTGGCGCACCACTTCGACGAGCTCAAACGAGTCGATATCGAGCTCGTATCCGTTTTTCAGGAAAGAGACATCCAGGGCCGGACTGTAAGCCAATCCAACCGGTGGTAACTGAGCTGCATCACCGATAAAAAGCAGCCGGCAGTTCTCGCCCGACTGTACATAAGCAAAGAGATCATCGAGTAGATTTCGCGTTGCAAAGAGCTGTCCCTCCACTGGCATTGCATGTTGGATCATGGAAGCTTCGTCCACAATAAAGAGAGTGTGCCGGTGCAGGTTTTTCTGCAACTTCAGTTCAATCTGCCCCTCTTTATTCGTCCAGGCAAGATAGATCTTCCGGTGAATGGTATGCGCCTGTTTGCCGGTATACCCTGCCATTACCTTGGCCGCCCTCCCTGTAGGCGCCATCAGAACGGTACGTTTGCCTAAAGCCGGAAGTACATTGACCAATGCTTTGACTACTGTTGTTTTTCCGGTTCCGGCATAACCTTTCAACAGAAAGAGCGCGTTGGCCTTTTTCCAGGAAATAGAAAGGAAGACGGCCAACTCTCCCATGAGTTGCTCCTGACCTGGTGTAGTGGCATGAGGAAACTCATGCAACAGCATGGATCTGATCCGGTTCACATCCATCGCAGCAGATTATTCGTAACGAAGCGATTCGATCGGATCGAGGTTTGCAGCTTTCTGAGAAGGATAGATGCCAGAAATCAGTGCAACGGCAAAACAGACGACTACCCCCATGATGATCCAGATCCATGGGATGATGAAAGCGCTTCCGATGGCAAGTGAGATCAGGTTCCCGATGAGAATACCAAGGATAATTCCCAGAGCACCACCCAGTTGCCCGATAACAATTGCTTCAACCAGAAACTGGTTCCGGATCAGGCGTTTTGTGGCGCCGATCGCTTTCCGGATGCCGATTTCACGGGTACGCTCGGTCACAGAGACCAGCATGATATTCATCAACCCAATGGCCGCACCCATCAGGGTAATCAACCCGATGAAAGTAGCTGCAATCGTGACATACCGGATATTCTCTATCAGCATCTTCGCAATCTCGTCGCTTTTCGTGATCTCGAACGACTCGGTCAACCCCACCGGAACCTTCCGGATGCTTCGCAGCAAACCGGTAGCCTCCCCCACTGCCGCCTCCATCTGTTCCTGGCTTTTTACCATTACACTGATATTGTATGACATGTTTGGCCTGGGAAAGTAAATCCTTACGTTGTTCAGCGGAATAAAACAACTCCTGTCACCACTGAAACCCATACTGGTACCCTTCTCCTTCAGCACCCCAATGACACGATACTTGCCAGAACCGATGGAAATGATCTTCCCAACAGGATCTTCGTTGTTCTTGAAAATATTTTTGGCGACTTCAGGGCCGATGACAACCATACTGTTTCCATAGGTGATCTCATCCGGAACAAAATTCCGTCCATTCGCAATCTCATCCCCGGAGGTGAGGATATAATTTTCATCAACGCCGATAACACGTGTATTAGGGTTGGTTTTATTGGATTCGAATTTAATAGTGGCAATTCCGGTTGCATACGTGTACACCGAGGTATAAGCAGGAAAATTAAACCTTCCTTTAAATTCCATTGCCTGATCCAGTGTAATGGGTTCATACCTCCGTTGTTTGTTTTGCTGATTGCCGATATGGATATTCATCGACCGGTTACGGATAGTGAAGGTATTGGAGCCCATCATGGAAAAATTGGAAGTCAGGAAATATTTGATGGAGTCGGTGGCTGTGAGAATCCCAACAAGTGCCATAATTCCGAAAGCAATGATCAGGATCGTCAGAATGGTTCGCAGAAGATGGCTCCTGATGGAGTCAAGCGATACCTTGATATTTTCTATGATGAGGGTTTTTTTCATGGCAAAACAGATTTTCAATTTTTCTCTCCGAATGCCAGGTCTCCGGCATCTCCTAATCCGGGGACGAGAAAAAGCTGTGCAGTCAGTTCTTCATCAATAGCGCCCAACCAGATGGTGACATTCTTCTTCGGAATGGATTTTTTAAGATGATTCACGGCTTCCATGCTGGAAAGGATGGCTGCAATGTGCACATGAGAAGGGTTGCCCCGGGCGGTTAATTCCTTATACACATGAAGCATGGATGATCCGGAAGCCATCATGGTATCACAGATGATCAAAACCTTTCCATCAAGTGCAGTGGAAGAGGCATACTCAACGCTCATACTGAATGTTCCATCTTTGTGTGCCATCCTGTAAGCCGAGACAAAGGCATTGGAGGCATGGTCAAAGAACTTCAGGAACCCCTGATGAAAAGGTAAACCCGCTCTCAAAATGGTGGCCAGAACCGGATAGTTCGTCAACACCGGAACATTGGCAATGCCCAGAGAGGTAGTGACTTCTTTTTCGCTGAAGGCTAATTCTTTACTGATTTCGTAAGCAAAAATCTCTCCGATCCGTTCAAGGTTATACCGAAAACGAAGGCTGTCTTGTTGAATTTCGACATCCCGGATCTCTGCCATAAACTGGTTGAGGAGAGAGTGTGATTGGCCCAGCAGGCGTACCGTTGAAGGATATTTCATCATGGATTCATTTTAAACAAAGATACGAAAATTCAGATTCTCCGGATCTGTTTATAAAAAGGGATGCGCGATATACGCACAAACGGATAGGTCATCTCCCGGGATCCGAAACTTTTGTAAAACCTTCCCAGGTTCGGATCGTTTCCCCCTTCGAAATCGAGCAATACAGGCTGGCCGGCATGTTCCCTGATAAAGGTATCCAGCAGCAGAAACATCGCACCATTATTACGGCTCTGAAATCCTGTTGCTGCCAGTAACAGGATAAACCGGGTGCGATCCTTCAGGAAAAAGGCCCCTGCATCCATTTCAACTTCACGGTTTCCGGCTCCCATCAGAATTCCTGAGGCATGGTTGACTGAATGGGCAATAATCTCTTCAATGACCCTATAATTCCGGTAGGTCAGTTTCCCTTCCCGTTTCCCGAAATTATTCCGGAAGAGACTGATCAATTCATCGGCTGAGACTTTTCGTTGTATCTTCACCCCGGCTTCTGCAGCCTTCCTGATATTCCTGGTGGTATTCTGGGAATAGCGCCGGCTGATATCATCGTAGGGGTAAACCAGTTCCAGTTCATGGTTCTTTCGGGTTGTCCACTCAAACCGTGATGGATCCACTTTATTGAAACTGTTCAGATGAATTTCAACCAGCTTGTATTTCGTTGGGATGGCATCAAGGAAACGGGTTACAAGTTCCTGGGTCAGATGTGCGGTAGTAAAAAGTCCAAGTTGCTGAGTAAAAAAAGGTTGCGCAAGGTATGAGATGCCGGCTTTCCGCTTTTGCGTGAGGGGAAACACACTCGCATAATCCTCCTCAACCAGTGCCGCCCAACCCGGAGAAACCAAATCGAGATACCACGAAAATCCATATACAAGGGTATTTACCGATTCCCGGATACACTGATCCCATTTCGATTTGTCGATCTTATGATGGGGAAGATAGGTGATCATTTTATTGTCGATTGTCGATTGTCGATTGTCGATTTCCGTTTGTCCGTTTGTCCGCTTGTCCGCTTGTTTTCATTCAGCTGCCGCCACCACCTCCTCATACAATTTCCTCCAGCCTTTCCATCTCCCTGTATCGGAAAGACTTTCGTTATGCCACAGGCTGATAAATTCACCATTGGATAAACGAACTTCCCGGATGATTTGTTTTATTTCACTGAGGCTCTCTTCCGGTGTCAGACGAAGGTAATCCCTGAAGGTAACATCCATGACAGGGACAGGATGGATCTTTAAAGAGATCTCTTCATTCGCTGAAAGATCAAAAAAACGGAAGGGATGCGCAATTCCCGCCCTGAATCCCGGATGTGAGGGATACCCCATTGAATAATCATCCTGGATTCCCAGTCTGGCCAGATGCCGGAAGGTATCAGGCAGGATAAATTTCAGGAAATGCTGCCGGCTCCGTGTGATCTCTTTACCTGTTGCTCTTCCCAGCCCTTCAACCTCTTTCTTCAGCCTGCCAGGATGCTTGTAGGAGGATAAGGAGGGGTGCACGCCAACATCCGACCAATGAACCAGCGATTGCATCAGATCAACCATCCCCTTGCTGTTTATCTGAATGTTGTTGTCATTCCCTCCGTAATCGGCAAACAGGACAAAACAGATCGTCGGGAGGTGGTGTCTTTCATGAAAGGAACGGATAAAAGAGTAGGTGTTGTAAGGATCCTGGGCAAGCCTCATGAGTAC
>JAFGNY010000271.1 GCA_016926765.1 Bacteroidales bacterium
CAAGGTCGGAGCAAACAATATACATTTCTATAAAAATTAACTATTAGAAGTTATCTGTCAGAATGAAAAAATAATCAGATTGATCAAAGAAAACCCTTCAATCTTCTCATCGTGGACAAAGATAATAACAAGGATCGAAACTCATAGCGAATTGTTTCAGGGAGTTGCTTTCAAACGTTTCCTCACATCAACACCAAATTATTCCGTAACGCATATTTCACCATCTCAACCGTGCTTTTGAAGTTGAACTTCTGCATGATGTTGTTTTTATGGGTTTCCACTGTTCGCGGGCTAATGCACAGTTTTTCACCAATTTCATGGTTGGTAAAACCTTCAACATAAAGCCGAAGGATCTCTTTTTCGCGGAGAGTTAGTGCAGGAATTTTTGCCAAATCGGGGGTTGATTGAAGGCGCATATTTTTTGCTGTTACATGCATAATCTGCCTGGATACCGAAGGGCTGAAGTAGTCGTTGCCTTGGTGAACCACATGGATGGCCTCAAGTAACACCTCCCTGGTCGTATCCTGTTTTGACAAAACACCATTGGCTCCGGCCTGGATGGCGTTAAAAATAAAATCTTCAAAGGTATACATGGTCAGGATCAGTACCCTTGTATGCAGCTTCTCTTTTTTAATCAACTTAGTGATCTCTATTCCGGTCAGTTTCGGCATGGAGATGTCGGTGATGAGGATATCCGGTTTCATCAATTTTACGAGTCTGAGAGCATCTTCAGCATCATTGGTACTGCCGAGCCATACAATTTCTTCCACCTTTTCCAGCATTACCTGGATTCCGTTGGTAATGATCTGATGATCATCTACAAGAAGAACTTTTATTTTGTTCATAGGTATGATTCTGATAACATCATTTTTGGGATTTTAATCCGAAGGGTGGTCCCGTTACCAACAGTTGATTCTATGGTAAATATTCCGCCCAGCAGCCGCGTTCTCTCCCTGATATTAAATAAACCGGTTCCGGACTTGATTTGAGAATGTTGAAACCCGCATCCGTTGTCCTCAATCATCAGGATATAGTTCTCTGCCCCTTCATTCAGGTTGATATCAATACGACTGGCGTTTCCGTGACGGATGATATTGCTGACTGCTTCTTGTGTGATCCGGAACAAATAGTTACGGGCTTTCAGGCTCATTCCGTCATATTTTCCGAATGAGGCAAAGTCGACCTCGAGACCTGTCCCCTCCCTGATTTCCTTACAAAAGAGTCCTAATGAACCATCCAACCCGAATTCCCTGATGCCGGCAGGGGCAAGATTATAAGAAACCCGTCGTACCTCATCCAGTGTTCTTGCAAAATCGGCACGAAGTTCAGAAATGTCAGCGATATTTTCATCCTTATACTGGGTGATGTAATTTTCAAATCTTATCTTAAGTGAAACCAGCAACTGGCCGATCCCATCGTGTAACTCCCTGGATATACGTTGCCGTTCCAATTCCTGTCCATCATATAAGGCTGTCATCCTGCTGTTTCGTTCCTGTTCAAGCTGACTAGTCATGTCGTTGAAGGTTTTTGAGAGAAGGCTGATCTCATCGTCGCCCCGTATGCCGACCTCCACATCAAATTTTCCCTGTCCGATCTGCAGGGCTGCATTCTTCAGCCTGATGATGGGCTGACTGATCATCAGGGATAAAATCTGAGCTACGGAAAAGATGAAGACAGAAACAATCAGAGTAATAAGGAGCAGATCGTTCCGGATGGATAGGATGGGAATCATGGCCTCCTTGTAGTCTATTTCAGCAAGGATCACCCAGTTCAATCCGGGTACATCAAGTTTTGAATAGGAGCTCAGGCATGGAATCGTCCGGTAATCATCAATGATAGCCGACCCTGTTTGATTACTGAACGCGTTCCTTACGCTGGTGGTGTTTACCGGGACCAGCAGGACCGAATTGGGGATAAAGCGCGAGTTACTGCGCATCAGGAGATCTTCACCAACAAGATAAGCTTCGCCCGATTCGCCCAACCCATTCTCATTACTCTTCTCCAGCATGATATTGTCAATTTCCCGGATGGAAACCTCCATGGCCAGTACGCCAATCTTCCCGCCACTCTCCGCGGAAACAGGAGCGCCAATAAAACATACCGGAAGAGTGTCGCCGGGATACCTGGATGAAAGATCGACGATTCCCTCTCTATGGCTCTTCATGACCTTATCAGATAACATCAATAAGCGCTTGTCCACCATGCCATTCTGTGACAATACCCAGCAAGAGTCGGTAAGTTCATAGCAAGCAATGGCTCCCTCAGGAGTTTCGGATATCGAGTACAATGAACCAAAACTAAAAATAAGGGTATCAATCGGAATTTTGCGTTTATCCAGCAGGATGGTTGTGGGCCATGGAGGGTGATCTATTCCTTTGAGCTGGATTAATGCATCCCGGATGGAACCCGACCGGGAAATAAGATCAAGCGACTTCATCCGTTCATTGAAGAAAAACTCTGCCTGCGATTTTTTCATCACCCGGATGGAGGTCATCTGGTCGAGTGTCCGTTGCAGGATTGCCCGTTTAGCTTTGTAATAGGAATAGATGCCAATCAGAGAGAGAGAGGTAATCCCTACAATAAAAAAAAGAACCATCAGCTTCCTGACGATCGACTTCCGGAAAAAATTCATCCTGACAAAGGTAATAAAAGCATACAAAATAAGGGTGCCCCAAACGTATTTAACCACGAAGGACTCAACGGATTGCACAAAGGATCTCAAGTGAATATTGTCTGATATTCAATCTCTTAGTATTCCTTAGTGTTGCACTTCGCGTTCCTTCGTGGGTAATTCAACTTCTTATGAGATATCCTCTTCACAGAAAAATTGCTATTAAAGAGCTCCTTCATCA
The DNA here is from genome assembly GCA_016926765.1 of Bacteroidales bacterium. Lineage (GTDB taxonomy): Bacteria > Bacteroidota > Bacteroidia > Bacteroidales > FEN-979 > QYOJ01. Next base: position 2,853 of record JAFGNY010000271.1, read on the forward strand.
TAAGCTCTCTCTCCATGCAGGGCTTCATCAAGCCCCAGGTGCTCATGTTCCGGTTTCACTTTCACTTTCGTGATCAGGTTGATGATGACCAGCATCACATATGTGAAAACAAAGGCGTAGACTGATGCTACGACAACAGCGACCACCTGTTTCAGGAAAAAAGATCCGCCACCGTAAATCAATCCATCGGCGCCGGCAGGGTTGACCACCTGCGAAGCGAATACTCCCAGGAGGATGGTTCCCAGAACACCTCCTACTCCGTGTACTCCCCATACATCCAGGGCATCATCCCACTGCATCCTGTTTTTCCACTGCACCGCAATATAACACACCAAACCGGCCGCCGTTCCAATAATGGGTGCGGCCCAAACCGGAACAAACCCGGCACAGGGCGTGATCGTGGCCAATCCGGCAATACTGCCTGTGAGCAACCCCACGAATTTTGGTTTTCGCTCCCGGATCCATTCAACCACAAGCCAGGCAATGGTGGCAAATGAAGCGGCAATATCGGTATTGATAAATGCGGTAGAGGTTATAAAATCAACCTGTACTTCGCTTCCGGCATTAAATCCGTACCAGCCGAACCACAACAATCCGCTTCCGATAGCAACAAGGGGGATGCTGTTGGGTACAGAGCTTTTATTTACACGTGCTCCGACATAAAACACGGAAGCTAACGCAGCAAACCCTGCTGTAGCATGAACCACAATACCACCGGCAAAATCAAGAACACCCCATTCAGCAAGCAGTCCACCACCCCAGATCATATGTACAAACGGATAGTAAACCATGATCTGCCATACCGTGAGAAATATCATATATGCCTTGAAAGATACCCTGTTGACAAAAGCTCCTGTGATGAGCGCAGGGGTAATGATGGCAAACATCATCTGGTAAGCAATAAATACCATCTCAGGAATTTTTCCGTTACCCGACCAAAGGGCATCCGGTGCCACACCATTTAAAAAGAACTTGTCGAAGTTTCCGATAATTCCCCCTTCACCGCCAGAGAAGCAGAGAGAGTAGCCGAAGAAGATCCACAGAACCGTGGTCCAGCCAAGAGAGACAAAACTCTGAATCATAATACCCAGAATGTTGCGGCGCGTCGCCAATCCCCCATAGAAAAAAGCCAGTCCGGGGGTCATCAGCATCACCAGGCTGGTAGCCAGCAGCATGAAACCGGTGGATCCCGTATCCAGTCCGGCAGTGGTGGCCTGTAGTAAAATTGTGTTCAATTCCATAATAGTTGATTGTTAAGTGGTTGGTTAAATGTCTGAAACACTAAATCGTGATACCGAAAACAAGGAAGACCTTTTGCAACATTGGATTGGTAATCAGCTGGCACTGCACTGGAAGAGAGTATTTCTCCGTGATGGGGATCTCTTTGGATGCCTTGATGCCGATGTTGATGATACCTGCCTCTTTGTTCAGGTAGTAGCCCACAGGAGCATAGCGGGTATCGGGTTTGTCGAGTGCCGCCCCTATAAAGGCCTTGAAGTCAAAGAATTTGAAGCTGTGAATAAAGCCCAGTTCCAGGTATTTCGACATCACGATGTTCCCCTCAACACTGTCATTTTTCATCTTCCGGGCATCGTTTCCGTAAAGATTCATAGCGAACAGCAGGGTTACCGGGATCTTTTTCGTTCCATTGAAGCTGATCATTCCTTCAA
>JAFGNY010000272.1 GCA_016926765.1 Bacteroidales bacterium
ACCGCCAGAGCCAGAGCCATCCAGTTATGAAACGAGGGGTCTTTGACTTTATAGTTACAGATCCTTCCACTGTGATCAGTCACAGCAATATGGCAGATCTCTCCCCGCCAGCCTTCAACCAGCGAAATAGCCAGCGTATCGGGCAGAAATTCCATCGTGTAATCAGGTTTACGGTGTTCCGGTTTGTTTGTCGAACCGGATGCTTCTTCCTGCAGTATTTTCAGTAATGTGCGAATCACACCGATGGAAGCTGTCACTTCCATCCGCCGTAACATGGCTCGTGACCATACATCCCCCTTTTGCATCATCACGGGTTGATAAGCATTGGATGTGTATGACGCAAACGGATGCGACCAGCGGATGTCGCGATACACCCCGCTGCTCCTGGCTGCCATCCCTACTGCGCCAACTAGGGTTGCCTGCTTCGGGGTAACCTTCCCAGTGCCTTCGAACCGGTTCAACACGCTGGGCAATGAAAAAATCCGGTCGGTGATTTGGTTGTACCGCTCTTCCACGTCACGAAGGTTTTTAAGGATGGCGGCGGTGACCGGTTCGCTCAGGGGATAATGTGTACCTCCAGGCCGGATCAACCCTTTGCCAAAACGGTTTCCGCACCACAATTGAGTGGTATTGATGACGATGGTGCGCAGCGCCTCATTCACCACTTGCCCGAACTGGTAAGCCACGTCTGTACACAAGGCTGCCGTATCCCCGATGTGGATGCCGATTCGTTCAAGCTCCAGGGCAATGACCCTTTCGGCGTCCAATTGTGTTGATGTTGCCACTCCCGCCAGCGCCTCCACGACACCGGCATAGGTCAGGGCATGGCCTACCGCCGTATCGCCGGCAATGGATTCAGCCAGCACCGATTGTTGCAGGATACCGGGTTTTTCAATAAACGTTTGTTCCACTCCACGATGCTGGTACCCATTCAGGATCTCCAGGTGAAGCACCTTTTCGCCCTGACAGATGAACCGGAAGTACCCCGGTTCAATGATGCCGGCGTGGATGGGCCCTACGCCCACTTCGTGCAGTTGGTCTCCTTCAATCCTGTAAAAGGGGAAGGTGGCCATCACGGCTGCCTGATCAGCCCGGTTCAAGGGATACCTGAGTGGCTTGAGCCACGGATGTCCGGGGAAGCCGATCCCGGTTGTTTCATGGATCTCCCGTTCAAAGCCATGAAACTGATCATGGCGGGCGGTGATAGAGGGAAGCGATGGCAAGGGATTGCGTGGTTGCTCATGAGAGAAGAGCACCAGCGCATGATTTTCGTCGGCCCCCATGCAACAGATGAACCGTAAGGTTGCGGGTTGGGGGAGTACAAAATAGGCCACACAGTGCGTTCCCTCTTCCCCCATCAGGAGGTCGAGAAAGTCCAGAAATGCCGGATAATCCAGCACCGGGATGTCGGCCAGCTTCACTGAACCGGGGTTTGTATCTATCTCTATGTACCGGCTGTTGTTCATTATTTTGGTAAAGTTTGGACGATCGACTCCAGGACCTCCCTGAATGGAGCCGGCTGGACAAAACAGATGAATATCACCATGCCAAACAGGAGATACTGCGTAAGGGTTTGCCAGGGGTTTACCGGTTGGGGTTCGTGCAGGGGCTTTTCTCGGGGTTTCGAGTACACGATATGCAGTACCCTTATGAGCAAAGCGTAAATCACAAAACACAGCATAAGCGCCGTATAGGTCAGTAGAATCCAGTTTCCGGAGTGAACCATTGCTTTCAGCAGGTATAGTTCGGATAGGAACATCCCTGAAGGAGGGATTGCCGTAATACAGAGAAATCCGAGTAGCAGGGCTGTGGCGCCGGCCGGGTAGAGGGTCATGTAATTGCCCGATTGATCCAGGTCGTAAGTGCCCATCACCTTATAAGATATCCCTATCTGGTAAAAAAGCCCGGCTTTGGTGAGAGAGTGTAGGACAATATGAAGAATGGCGGCATAATATCCGATCCCACCGATGCCAAGAGCAATGGCAACGATTCCCATATTTTCCAGACTCGAATAGGCAAGCATACGCTTGTTGTGCTTCGCCTTCAGCATATAGCCAGCCGAAACCAGCAATGACAAAGAGCCGGAGAGGATCAGAACATGGCTCATAAACGGCAGGACGGTGGTAGCCGAGAAGAGGGCATAGATCCGGAAAATAGCCAGGAATCCGACATTCATCAGCGTAGTGGAAATAAAAGCGCTGATGGGTGGAGGAGCCACCGTATGGGCATCCACGGTCACGGTGTGCATCGGGAATAAACCCATCTTGGTGCTATACCCGACGAGGACGAGTACAAAGGCAATTTTCAGGTAAAGGGGATTGGCCATCCGGGCAATGTCGATGATGCTGCTGAATGACAGGTGTAACAATCGTGCGTCGTGCACAGTAAATCCAAGAAACAGAATTCCCAGGTATGCCAGGGCAATGCCAATGGAACACACAAAGACATACTTCCAGGTTGCTTCAAGCGCCACCGATGTACGGTCATGGTAGATCAGGGCTGCAACGGCCAGTGTGGTAGCTTCAACAAATATCCACACGGTAGTCATTCCGTTCGCCAGATAGGCTCCCGACATAGCTGCAATCAACGCAATCAGCGCGGCATGGTAAATGGTGTATATGCGTGGTTTCGCATCCTTAACATAAATAAACCCATGGTAAACCGTTGTTACCGTGAGCAGAGAGAGCACAGAAAGCAGTAAAACGCCCAGTGGATCAAAGGTAAAGTAATCGAGAACCGTTTCGTTGAGGTGCAGCCAGCTGAAGGCCGTAAACGCCAGATGCAGTAAGGTATAACCAATCGTCAGGATGCGTGCAAGAGCTTTGGAATGGATCAATCCCACAACCAATGCGATCAGCACCGATGATCCGAAAAAACCGATTACGATGATGGACGAAAAGGTCATAGGTTCATAAAAATTGTGATCCGGCTCATTTTTCAATCATCTTTCAACATGGTCAGTTCCCCCGTATGTTGTTTCATCCGCATGGCAAAAATTCCCAAGATCAGTACACTTACAAAAATATCGAGAAGAATCCCGATGTTGATCAGCATGGGCATTTCGCTGCCAATGGCCATGGATAACAGCAGCACGGCATTTTCAAGTATCAGAAATCCAACAAGATGTGAAAATATTTTCCGATGTGAGATGATGATAAACAACCCGGTGTACACCGCAAAAAACGCTACGATAAAATAGACAATCGTGGAGGTGGTTGTACTTAGGGAAAAGGAAATCACGATACTCAACAGGAGTCCGACCGTGACAAACAACAGGCCATAAAATGCCGGTAACGCTTTATCGTGCACCCGTGTTTCCCCTGTCTTCCGAATGATCCGGAAAAGCATATACGGAACGATGATCACCTTGAACACCAAGGTTTCAATGGCTACAAACAACAACGTTCCCAGGGTGATCGTATCCAGTTCAAGAAACGACAAAGCAAACAGAAACACACCCTGCAGTGCAATCAATCCCGCGTAGATGGGGAATCGTTCGGTCATACTAAGGTAAATCAGTGTAATGGCAAAGGCGATGACAAGCAGGAGATTCATCGGTCAGATCCGGTTAAAGGTGATCAACACTACCAGAATAAAAGCCACCAGTGCGATAGAACTCAGCGTAACCACGAACTGAGGATTTCTGGCCAGCTTTTTCCGTGCCCTGAAAGACTCCATCAATCCGATGACCGTTGCCATAATGGCCTGGATCACAAAGAAAAAACCGATTTTCTCCGGCAGGCCCCAGGATAACGGGATCAGAAAATTAGCCATCAACGTACCATACATCGAGAACTTCAAGGCCGTACCGATGTGCATCAGGGCAAGGTTAAATCCACTGTGATCCAGGATCATCACCTCGTGAACCATGGTAAGCTCCAGGTGTGTTTTCGGGTCGTCGACCGGCATCCGGCTATTCTCGATCATAGCAATCTGAACGAGCAGATAGACCCCGATAAACCCGATGATGAACGAATGGTGTCCGGTCACCTGAAATGCTTCAAAGATTTCCTGCATCGATGTGAACCCGGTGAGAAGCGCCAGGGTACCGAAGAGAATAAAGAAAGCCGGTTCCACCAGCAGGGAATAGAGCGCTTCGCGACTGGCTCCCATCCCTTCAAAGCTGCTGCCGGTATCGAGGGCTGCGATGATGAAAAGAAATTTTCCCAGTGCCAGCAGGTAGGCAAAAAAAACGAAATCGCCATCAAACCCGAAGATGGAGGGGTACCCGGGGAACGGTAACAGCAGCATAGCACACAAGATGGTTGCCAGGTAGATCACAGGAGCTATCCGGAAGACATAGCTGGAAACGGAACTGAAGATGCTTCCTTTTCTCATCAGCACCAGAATATTCCGCAAGGGCTGGAAGACCCCGGGACCTTTTCGTCCACTTAACCGGCTTTTCACCCGGAGGATGATTCCCGGAAAAAACAGGGTAACAACGATGGCAAGCAGAAATCCCATTAAAGCAGGTTCAGATATACTAAAGCAAAGATGATCAGGATAAAGACAAACGCATATAGAATATAGTGCTGAATATTTCCCGTTTGCAACCGGGCCAGTTTTTTCAGCACCCACATCGATCCGAAGGTTATTTTTTGAATGATCTGCTGAAACACATCTGACAGGTGCTGTGAGAACGAACGGATAGCCGGAAAAATCTCCTCTTCACCAACAGGCACATACCTCTGTGTTTCGGGCATGACCGGATGCACCAGTTCAGCCAGAGTAGCGGCATAGGAGGTCGCCGTATACTGCTGGCGTGCATTTCCCATGGTATTGGCACAGCCCCAGGTGGGTTGTTGTTCCACCCTTCTCCTCTTCAGCAGGAGATAACGCAGAAAAAACAGCCCGGCCACCAGCAACAGAAACAGAAACCCCAATCGCGAGATGGCCGTTAATGTCGAAAGCAGGGTTCCCGAAACCAGTTCAGGGCTTGCAGGAAACGTGCTGGTGATGACCTCTATCAGGGGGCTGACAAAGATAACCGGAACGAGCCCGATCAGCAGGATCATCCCTGCAATGATATACTGGGGCCCCAGCATGGAGGATCCTGCTTCGGTGACCACGTGCTTGATCTCCGACCGCGGGCTTCCCAGGAAGGTGATCCCGAACGCTTTGGTAAAACAGAAGATAGCCAGTCCTCCGATCAGTACCAATCCGATGATGGCCAGCATCATCGCCATGGTTTGATAGACTGTTCCGGCTGATAGTCCCTTGATCAGGCCGGTATAGATCAGGATTTCGGAGATGAAGCCGTTGAGAGGAGGCAACCCGGTGATAGCCAATGCCCCGGTAAGAAAAAGTCCGGCTGTCTGGGGCATCGGATGGATGACTCCTCCCAGCTTTTCGATATCACGCGTATGGAATGCCTGGTAGACTGATCCGGCGGAGAAAAAAAGCAACGATTTGAATAGGGAATGGTTCAGGACATGCAACATAGCTCCTGCAAATCCGGCAAAGATCATCCAGGGATTGTGAAGGCCTATGCCAATGGCTCCGATCCCGATACCCATGCCGATGATCCCGATATTTTCTATACTGTGATAGGCCAGCAGTTTTTTCAGGTCATGCTGACCAATTGCAAGAATTACACCCAGGATGCCGGATATGACGGAAATAGCCAGCAGAATGATCCCAATGAGGAACCAGTCAGCCTGTACCGAAGCCAGAACCCGGATAATGCCATAGATACCCATCTTGATCATCACTCCCGACATCACACCCGAAACATGCGACGGCGCAGCAGGATGGGCTTCGGGGAGCCATGTGTGCAATGGTACAAACCCCGCTTTGATCCCAAATCCTGCGAAAAAGAGAAAAAACAACAGGATATTGCTGTGTGCCGAAAAATAGGGCGTAAGTCCATCAAATCCAAATACGCCTGTCTTCTCCTCCACCAGCAGGAAGGCAATGATCAGGAGCACCAATCCGATATGCATCTGAATCAGGTAGTTAACAGCAATCTTCAGTGTCTGCCTGTTTTCAGCATCAAACAGGATGAGCATAAAGGAGGATACCGCCATCAACTCCCAGGCTATCAGAAACGCAAGTCCTTCGCGCAGCATCAGCACGCCCAGCATTGAGAGATGCAGCCATACGAAACTGAAATAGTGCAGAGAGAGACGGGCCGGTGTTTTTACCGCCTGGTAGGGTTTCAGGTACCCTTTTGAATAAATCATCGCCGTCAATACCGTGAAATTGGTCACCAGGATAAAAAAAGAACTTAAGCGATCGATAGTGAATGTGAGGTTCCCTGGAGGGCCGGCGGCAGTAAAGAGAAGCGTGGCGCCGGTCGAATTCAGCAACAAACTGATCGCAGGAATGGAAGTGATCAGGATAGTGACTACGGTCAGGGAGAGGACAAAATAAAACCGTATTCCAGAACGTACAATCAGGACAAAGAAACTCAGAATGACAGGAATAAAAAAAATAAAAGGTACCATTTCGGAGTGCAAAATAAACGTATTTAAAGGAAACACACCGGGAAAACCAAAAGATTTTTCACGAACCAATTTTTTCATTTGTGCTTCTTCTTTATCTTCGTACCTCTAACTTCTACTTTCTGGCTTTATCCCATGTCTTCCGCCCGCTCCAAGTATTTCTCCCACCTCGACGGCATTGTTAAAACACTGCCCCACAAGCCTGGCGTATATCAGTTTTTCGACGACAAGAACAAAATCATCTACGTGGGGAAAGCCAAGGACCTGAAGAAGCGTGTGAGCTCCTATTTCGTCAAGATCCATTCCATCAGCGGGAAAGTACAGATGCTGGTCCGGAAAATTGCTGATATCCGTTTCATCGTGGTAAGCACCGAGCAGGACGCGCTGCTGCTGGAGAATAACCTGATCAAGAAGTATCGCCCAAGGTACAATGTAGCACTGAAAGATGACAAAACCTTTCCCTGGATCTGCATCAAAAACGAGCCCTTCCCACGGATTTTTCCCACCCGCAGTCTGGTTCGTGACGGATCAGAATACTTCGGGCCCTATGCCAATGTCCGCCTGATGCATACCCTGCTGGATCTGATCCGCCAGCTCTTCCCGTTGAGAAACTGCCATCTGAACCTCTCCGAAAAGAATATCCGAACAGGCAAATTCAAGGTATGCCTTGAATACCATATCGGCAATTGCAAAGCTCCTTGTGCAGGGCTTCAGTCCCTGGAGGAATACAACCAGTCGGTACAGGCAATCCGGAGTATCATCAAGGGAAATGTATCGGTGGTGGCCCGACAGCTCAAAGAGCTGATGATGGAGTATGCCACACGTCAGGAGTTTGAAAAGGCCCACCTGGTGAAAGAGAAATACCTGGCTCTGGAAAAGTACCAGAGCAAATCCACTGTAGTCAATCCGGCCATCAACGATGTGGATGTTTTTTCGATCGCTTCCGACGTAACCACCGCTTATGTCAACTTTATGAAGGTGATGAACGGCGCCATCATCCAGGTACATACCATTGAGATCCAGAAAAAACTGGATGAACCTGATGAGGAGTTGTTACCGATTGCCATCACGGAGATACGGGAACGGTTTGAAAGCCTGTCACCGGAGGTCATCGTTCCCTTTGACCCGGGCTATACGGTGGCCAATATCTCTTTCACAGTTCCCAAGATTGGCGACAAGAAAAAACTGCTTGAATTATCCGAGCGAAACGTACGGTATTTTCAGTTGGAGAAGGAGAAACAAAAAGAGTTGGTCGACCCCGAACACAGAAGCAGTCGAATCATGGAGACCATGATGAAAGATTTGAGAATGACCACCCTGCCCGAGCACATTGAATGTTTCGACAATTCCAATATCCAGGGAAATTTCCCCGTAGCAGCTATGGTCTGCTTTAAAAAAGCAAAACCGGATAAAGGTGAGTACCGTCATTTCAACATCAAGACCGTTGAGGGACCAAATGATTATGCCTCCATGGAGGAGGTTATTTACCGGCGTTACAAGCGGTTGCTGGAGGAGAGCAAACCTCTCCCTCAACTCCTCATCGTGGATGGCGGCAAAGGGCAGTTGTCGGCCGCCATGAACAGCCTGAAAATACTGAAACTCACCGGCAGCATGACGGTGATCGGGATTGCCAAGAAGCTTGAGGAGATCTACTATCCAAACGACCCGGTACCTATGTACCTCGATAAAAAATCGGAGACCTTACGCCTGATCCAGCAGATGCGAGACGAAGCCCACCGGTTCGGGATCACCCATCACAGGAAACGGCGCGAGAAAGGAACGGTAAAATCGATCCTGACCGACATCCCTGGCATCGGTTATTCAACTGCTCAACAACTATTATGGAAATTCAAATCAGTGAAACAGATCCGTGAAGCTTCGCTGGAAGAGCTGCAGACGATAGTTGGAAAAGCGAAAGGGGAAGTGGTGTTTAATTATTTTGCAAGCGGACAAGCGGACTAGCGGACAAGCGGACAAGTAAGACAACGTCTTACGTCTTACGTCTTACGTCTTACGTCCTACGTCCTACGTCCTTCCTCCTTCGTCTAATCCATACCGAGACTCCCCACCCTGCAAAACATCCCACCATGTTGGCAATAAAATCCCAGACGGATCCGGTGCGCATGGGGACAATGAACTCCTGCATCAGCTCCGTAGCGCCTGCCACAAACAAGCAGACAAGAAATGCATAAAGTACCGGGTACTTCGCTATACAGGAAGGTGTTCCGGGAAGATAAAAACTTCTGGCCGAAAGGAAAAAAAAGACAGCGAATACAACGAGGTGCGCCAGCTTATCAGGCTGGAAGAGATCGAAGTAAGAGGGGAGCTTCGGCAAAACAGAACCGGGAAGACCTGTGAGGACAAAAATAAATACACCCCACAAAATGGCCCACCGGGTATTTCGCAGGAATAAGAGCATGCGGCGGAGGCGGACAACAGGGTTAAGCCTGGATAAGTTCCTTGTATTGACCCGGGGTCAGAAGTTCATCCACTTCAGCAGGATCAGAAACTTTTATGCGCACAACCCATCCCTGATCGTACGGATCATTGTTGATGATCTCCGGTTTGGATGAAAGTTCCTCATTGTATTCAAGTACCTCCCCGCCAACTGGCATAAACATATCTGATACCGTTTTAACTGCTTCAATAGTGCCAAAAGCCTCTTCTTTGGCAAGAGTCTCTCCTACCGTTTCGACCTCAATAAATACGATATCGCCAAGTTCATGCTGGGCATAGTCAGTAATTCCTATAAAGGCATATTCGCCGTCGATCTTCAGCCATTCATGGTCTTTTGTGTACTTCAGGTTGTCAGGAACGTTCATGAGTTTTTCCGATTAAATATTTTTGGTAAAAATAATCTTTTTTTCATTATTGTGAAAGGGTGAACCGGAGAGCGATGCCTCCCTGAGTATTGGAGGTACGGTACTGATTTGAGACATAGGGTGACATAATGTCTTTATCGAAATAAAACCGGATATTGAACCGGGCGCTCAGGTTGTAATCAGCCGAGAAATTAATGGCAATCCGCTGTTGACCGCTGGAAATCTGATTGATATCTTCATCCACCCGCCGCAGAACCGTTTTATTTTGCCGCAGCGCGAAATCCAGCTTCACATTCAGGTCGCTTGTGGTGCGTGATTTTCTGCCTCCTCCAAAGAGGCCGGAAAAGTTCAGCCGGATGTTCTTGAACCGGTAACCGATCCCTGCAACATATTCGGTACTCTTGATCTCTGTCAGCTGATTGTTCGCAAAGCTGAAACTCAGATTCCGCGATTTCCGTATTTCGAATGTAGTGATGAGACTGTTGATCCATCCCATATCGAACCGGATCAGGGGGCTGAATTGTTCGGTGATGGTAATAAAGTTGACCTCCCTTTTCGGAATGAAGTTACCGGCTGAATTAACGGCATACGGAAATCCGTTGCGTTCTTCATATTGAATATTGGAGACATATCCTCCTACCGAATAGGTTGAAACATACGCGTGGGTCAGGGTAAGATTCCGCAGGAATTTACAGAAGAATTTCATCTTGGAAAATCCGTCATAGGTGACTCTCCAGTTGGGCAGAGGGATCTTTGGGAAGACGGAGAGACCAATTTTTGCCGGATCCTGTCCTTTATAGGCGGCCAGGAATGCTACGGCCAAAACCTCCTGATCATTGGCGCCATACCCTACCGGAAAGCCGGTGGAATCCACCCCGTTTGACCAAGGATTTTGTTCGGCATAGCGCTGTGCTATCAGCAGGCGGGAGTCCTTCAGGTTTTCAAAAAGGATCGAGATACTTTCATCTGGTTCTGTCGTAAATGCCGTCCCGATGATGATATATGACATGGTATAGCTCCCGTTGAGTTGAGGCGAATAGGAGTTAAAGTTTCCATTCCGGTCTGCTTTAAAATACTCCTGCTGGAAGTTCCCCTGCTGCTTGTTGATGGTGACCTCTATCCGGAAATCACGCAGCGGTTCAATACTTCCGGAGATAGATAAATTTTCGTTAAACTTGATGCTATAGGCTGCATTCAGTAGCGTATCCATTGTCATCCAGCCACGGTCCACTGCCTTGGGGCGGATATCGGTCTGCGAACCGAAAACAAATCCAAGCCCGGGTGCATTCTGGCTGAGGCTGATCCCCATAAAATCGGGTTCCGGCGTAAATCCAGGAAGCTGGATTCCATGACCCTGCGTATACTGGAATTTTGCATTCCGAACGCCCATCAGGATCCGTACAAATCCATCCAGAAGGAATTTCCCAAAATTGAATTTCGGCTTCTCAGGTAACAGGCTGTCGGGGGGATTCGCCGGTGACTGGGCCGGATTTTTTCCTCCTATCTGTCCCGGTATCATCGATCGCTGATCCAGGGGTTTGTTCTTTCCGGCATTGACACGCTTCAGGTAAGGAACTTTGTTATAAAGATTCACCAGGTTCACTCCGCCATTCAATGCATAGGTCACATTATTTTCAATCAGATTCCCCAATTTTTCCTGCACCGAAACCGGGCTGGCTGCCCACCGGTAACCCGACTGATACCCGGCAGTAAGGTTGATCCAGTTGAGCAGCGGGATTTTGCTGAAAGGGACTTCCCAGGTGATGGATGCCTGCTGGTTGTAACTGTTCATCGTGCCGATGGAGAAGATCTCATTCCACACCTGATCGCGAGTGGATTTATCCACTTTCCCCGGGGGCTCATTGATGAATGAACTGGCATTTGCCGCCCAGGAAAGACGGAGGGATTTACTGAAATCATACTTCAGATCGTACACCCGCGTCCAGTCCCACTGCTTGATGTAAAAAGTCTCCATCGGGACGATCCCCCTGCTTTTATTCCTGAACTTGCGCTGATCATAGGCACGGATCATATCGGTCCGGAAAGAAAAATTCTTTGGAATGTAATAGAAATTGAAATCCTTGATTAGCTGGAACATCTTATTCCGTGCTAAGAATTTCGATTTGTCGAAGGGTTTAATATTCTTGGGGGAGATAGAAAAGTTATAGCCCAATCCTCCTGAATAGCGTTTCCTCAGTTCATATTCAACATCAGGACTCCGGTGGTATGTCTCCGAATAGGCGTAGCTAACATTGAAGTTCTCGATGTCATATGGTCTTACCTTTTTATCCGTTGTCCGGTCTTTTCTGACGTTCATCAGGTTGAAATTCTTGCGTTCGGTATAGTCGATAGCCAGCGTTTTAACGGAATCTTTCTGTGATTTAGTTTCCATGGCGTCGACCACCGTGTTGAGGTAGAGGTCGGGATTGAGGGGATCGTATAAAGGAGTGATCTTCTGAAGGGAGTAGTCGAAATGCATGGGGATCCGTATCCCGGTATGTTCAGGGAAAAACTTCCCGAATTCGATATCTGTATCGAATCCCAGCAGGGTAGTTGCCTCCATTTTCCGTTCAGTGGTTTTTTGCTCAATGGATCCAAACCCTGCACTGCTGTAGCTCCCGGTAAGCTGAACCCGCCCCAGGTCAGCCAGATCTGCAGCCACACGGGCAATGGCTGCCCATCCCCCTTTTTTATTAAAATCGCTCAACCTTAGTTCGTCAACCCAGATCTCGGCACATTTAGCCTGACCGTCATCATCCTGAGTGTTTGTCGTCTTCTTCGGATTGCGGATTCCGATTATGACGGCCCTCACGTCACTGATAGTCGGAGAACCTACTACGGTGATCTTGTTTTTACCGTCATATTGTGAATAGGGCATCGAAAGAGTCAGGTTGCTCCCGGGTTTCTGCATCTCGATGATCCGGTTATATTTTACCTGAACGAGTTGATCAAGGTCGATATCGAAGGCATTGGATTCGGGCCAGATGGCATCCGGGTCAGTGGCAGTCGTTCCCCACGGTGTAAATGAAAGAGGGATTTCATACTCATAGAAATTCTGTGTAAAATCGCTTCCTATCCTCATGAAAATCGTCAGGTCTCCGTTTTTCAGATCCTGGCTCTGGATTGCCTGTTCGGCATGTACAAACATTTTCAGCCGTTTGAACTGACGAAAGTCAAACTCAACGGTTTTGTATGCCGCACGGGCATCTCCGTCAACCAGGTTGCATACGTTGATAGCCATCGACTGTTCATTCAGTTGCTGGAAATTGGTAGAGGCCCAGTTGGTCTCCCGCTGGATGCCGGGAGGCATCACATAGGGAATCGGCTCTTTGCTCCCGTTTTCTTCGAGACTCACCGTACTGATGTCGAAGATCGTCTGGTTCTGGTATTCATCGGGGATGTATTCTCCAGGCGCGAGCAGACTGAAATCGTATCGTCTCCATTCGCCGCGGGAAAGTTCGAGAGTGGCAAAACGGCAGACAATCTCTCTGGGAAATCCTTTAAAGAACATTCGCATAAAACGGATGGAGGTGAATCCCTGGATGTCTCCGACCACCTTGTCGGGGGTCCGGACCGGAATCTTGAACTGGTACCATTTAACCCTTCCGCGTGATCCGTCAGCCAGCGGAATATCGGTGGCTTCATAAACATTGGTGATGTAGTTCATCCCCGGTTTCATCTTGTCAGGGCTTAACTGAACCTTATACTGGTAGTAGCGTTCGGATTCGCTGAGGGTATTGTCTTTATTGATATCCTCCACATTGGGCAGGGTGGTGGCCAGGGTGGGATAGCTTTCGGGAGAGGTTTCGGCAGAAGGTGAGTTCCCTTCCGTATTATTATATTTTTTATACCGTTCGAGCACACTCTCATAGAGTGGGTCATTGTCGTAGTCGCTCCCCCGGAAATAATGGTAATCATCAGCCGACGGGTCAATTGCAGCCTGCTGGTAGGCTTTGGAACCCGGACCAAAGCTATTGTTGAGTTGTACAATGTAAGCGGAATCAAAGAAGGAAAGTTCGTCAATATCCCCCAATCCGTCGTATCCGACATCCTGATAAGGGCGTGAAACCGGGTTGTTATCGAACGCGTCAACCAGGGCCTGTAAGGTAGGTACCCGTCCCCAGAT
>JAFGNY010000273.1 GCA_016926765.1 Bacteroidales bacterium
CGATGCTTTTTACTGATACAAACTTATCAATTTATCAGGCAGGATTTTAATTTTTCATTAGAATTGTTCATTTTTGATGCTGAATGGCTGAAAGAAAAAACAAAGTAGCAGGAAAAGTTGTTTTGATTACCGGTGCCTCATCCGGAATCGGAGCGGCAACAGCTCTGGCTTTTAACAGTAAGGGAGCCAGGGTAGCTATCGCTGCCAGAAGAAAAGAGAGGCTTGACCAGCTATCAGGAAAAATGCAGGATGCCCTTGCCTTGCAAGTGGACATCAGTCGTGAAGAAGAGGCTCGGCAGATGGTCCGGGATACCATCGGCTATTTCGGACGGATTGATGTCCTGATTAATAACGCTGCCCAAATCATTATTTCCCCGGCGGATACAGTGAACTCAGAGGACCTTATCTCCGCATTCAGGACCAATCTCATAGGACCTGTTACAGCTACCCGGGAGGCAATGATCCAGATGAAAAAGCAGGGAGCCGGACAAATCATCAATGTGGGTTCTCCGGGATTTATGATGGGGATCCCTTTTTACAGCCCCTATGTCTGTTCAAAAGCGGCTTTCTGCGCCTGGACAAGAACCATCCAGGCCGAATGGGAAGGAAACGGGATCATGGTTTCAGAATATTTTCCGGGATATATTCTGACCGATTCAAAACCCGAATCAAGGATCGGAGAGGTGGAACAGGATCTGTTAATGAGCTCTGACCAAAACTGGCTTTCCCGTAAATTCACTCATGCCAGAACCCCTGAAGATGTTGCAAAGCAACTGGTCAGGCTGGTGGAAAAACCAAAGATCTTAACGTATTCAGGCAATGCTGTCAAACTGGGAGCCTTGATCTCCAACATTCCTAAGTTCAGGCTTTCCCTTGCAAAACAAATGGCCCGTTCTGCACGAGAAAAAAAACCGGAAATCTAATTTAGTACCTTTGTTTCAAATTTTATCGTCATGAGAAAAGCAGTTGGTTTATTTATGATATGTTTTGTCCTTGCCACTGTTTTGCTTGCGAATGATCAGGTTGATTCCATTGCCGACTCAATCAACCATCTGGATTCGTTAAACAGAAAGCTCAGCGAATTTGCTGATCAGATCAAAACGAATGAGAAACAACGGATAGCTGATTCTATCAGGCGATTGGATCTGCAGCGGGAGTTGGACCTGGTAAAAGCAAGCGACTACATACGACGCAGCGAACTTCAGGATCGTATTGCCCAGCTGGAACAGCAGGATTCCATCCGGATGGAACAAAAAAGGAGACGTGTTGAAGAGATCAGGAATTCCAATGCCGGATTCCCGGTTGCACCCTTCGAAGATACCCTCTTTTTGGTTTATAGCAAGATTGGAGCTTTTACTCCCATCGAACGGATGGAGAGTATCACCAGAAAGATCCGGCAACTCTACAAACAGAGACCTTATTACCCTGATTCTCTTTTAATTGTCGAGGCAGGGAATACTCAGGATTTGGTCTACCGTGAGTTGATCGTTGTGAGTATAAGTGATATCGATGCACTCATCCAGGGAGTCGATGCAAAGGGTTTAGCCCAGCAGTACAGGCAACAGATCAATCAGACTATTCTGGATCATATTAAAGACACAAGTATTTCGAGTATTCTCAAACGAATCGGACTTGTTCTGTTAGTTATTGGCGTCGTCGCATTGTTAATCTTTTTAATAATCAGGCTTTTCAGGTTTACAAAAAAATATATTGAGACTCATCTTGTCAAATTTATCAAAGGGTATCATTTCAGGAACTATGAGTTTCTTTCAAAGGAGAAAGTACTCGTTGGCACTCTCTGGTTAAACAAGATCTTCAAGATTTTCTTTTTCATCCTGGTGATTTATATGGCCCTGCCTTCATTATTCAGCATATTTCCTGTCACAGAGTCGTGGGCTGATACCTTGTTAGGCTGGATCATCAATCCGATCCTTTCCATTCTGATGGCGTTCGTAAACTATCTTCCCAACCTGATTACGATCATCATCGTAGTTATCGTGGTGAGATATGTTATTAAATTCTTGAAATACCTTACCCGGGAGATCCAGTCAGGGAAGCTGACCCTTCCGGGATTCCACCCCGATTACGCGGTACCCACGTTGGGCATTGTCAGGTTTCTTCTTTATGCTTTCATGTTTGTGATCATCTTTCCTTATCTTCCGGGTTCTGATTCAGACATTTTTAAAGGGGTCTCCGTTTTTCTGGGAATTCTTATATCCCTGGGTTCGTCATCGGCGATCAGCAATTTAGTGGCCGGACTTGTCATCACTTACATGCGGCCTTTCAAAATCGGCGATCGGATCAAGATTGGGGATGTGACAGGAGATGTGATTGAAAAAACGCCGCTGGTTATTCGGGTGAGGACAATTAAAAACGAGGAGATTACCATCCCGAACAGCCAGATACTTACAGGCCATACCGTGAACTACACTGCGTCGGGAAAGAAGATTGGCCTGATCCTTCATACCACGGTGACGATCGGGTACGATGCTCCCTGGAAACAGGTCCATGAATTGCTGATTGCAGCAGCAATTTCCACAAAGGGTATTTTAAAAGATCCCCAACCATTTGTCCTTCAAACCAGTCTGGATGATTTCTATGTCTCCTATGAAATCAATGCGTATACAAAGTCACCGGAAAACGCCGTCAGGATCTATTCAGAACTGCACATGAACATCCAGGATCAATTCAATGAGGCAGGGGTTGAGATCATGTCTCCGCACTATGAAGCTCTCCGTGATGGCAACCAGATTGCGATTCCTCCCGGGAACCTCCCTAAGGATTATATACCTCCTTCATTCAGAGTACATCATAAGCCTGAAAAATGATCCTATGACCACATCAATAAACCAACCCGCTATGCGCAAACTCATCCCTCTGAAACAGAGGCCTGTCGATTACATCTATTTGATCTTCTTTTTCCTTAATCTGTTCTTTATTACCTACATCGTTGATCTTGAACAAATTGTAATCAAGGATCCGGCAAACTTCGATTATCCTCTTTGGCCATTGCCGTTTTTAATTGATATGGTACATTGGTGGGGGACAACATTCGATCCGCTACAGTGGTACCGTC
>JAFGNY010000274.1 GCA_016926765.1 Bacteroidales bacterium
ATCTTCCGGGAGGACCTTGAGCACATCTTCGGAAAACGTCCTTTCGAGAAAGAGGAAGAGAACCTCCTCCCATTAAGCAATACCATTGCTGTTATCCCTGAAGCCGGGCAACAAGACGGGAGTGAAACCAACCCTCCGGACGATTCCAAAAACCATCCTCCGGATCAGCCGCCAAAACCCTAATTTCTGGATAGGAGATGGACGAAAGCACATCAAGGGAGAAGATCCTCAAGAAGATCCGGAATGCATTGATCGAAAAGAATGATCCTCCCTTTCCTATTCTGGATCAGGACTCGGATGTTTTTCCGGAAATCACTGACTCGCTGGATGTGACATTTGCCCAGGCCCTGTTGGCTGTGGCAGGCAAGTTTGTTTACTGTGAAAGCGAGGATGAGTTTCCTGGGGTACTGAAGTCGTTTATTCTTGAAAAAGACTGGCCATTGCTCTTTTGCCTGGACCCGTTCCTCCAGAATATCCTTAGACAGGCAGGAATTCCCTTTGAATCTGATCCGGAAAAGATCACAGAGGCACGCATTGGTATCACTCGCTGTGAAGCACTGATTGCCCGCTTTGGAAGCGTTATGGTATCCTCACGACTCAATCCCGGAAGGAAAATCATTGTTACTCCTGAGATCCATGTCGTGGTTGGATTTTCATCGCAGCTTGTTCCCGACCTGAAACAAGCGTATAAATTGATCCGAAAAAGGTATGGCACCGAGTTCCCATCCATGGTCTCTGTCATCACTGGGCCCAGCCGGACTGCTGACATTGAAAAGACACTGGTGATGGGAGCACATGGTCCCCGGGAGTTATATGTTTTTCTGATCGAGGATACTGTCAATGGCTCAGACTAACCAAAATCAAGAACGGTGGGAGTGTTTATACGGAACCAAGTTTCTGTATAAAGCTGAAATCCTTAAATCGTTACTGGAAGAAGAGGAGATTCAGTCGGTGATCATCAATAAGCAGGACTCTGCCTACCTTTTTGGTGATATCGAACTTTATATAAAAATGGATGATATGTTAAGGGCACAACATATCCTTCAAATCTTTCTGGGGGATGAGTAATTTCTGGAAACGAACGATCACCGGTCTCACGATGGTATTCATCCTGATTGCATCCATGGCATTCGGCTTCTGGATGTTTGCCACGTTATTTCTTTTAATCGCTATTTTCGGATTGTGGGAGTTTTATTCCATCCTCGCCACTGAAACCGTCAACCCGCAACGGACCTATGGCACGGTTGCCGGCGCTCTGATCTATCTCTCTGTCATCTTCGGATTCCATCCTGATTTTCCCCGTCCGGCAACAGATCCCTTTATCGTCCCGCTGCTGACAGCGCTTCCTCTTTTATTCCTGCCCTTCGTCATTGAGATCTACCGGAAAAAACCTCAACCTCTTGTTAATATTGCCTTAACCCTTACAGGTATTCTCTATATCGCCTTTCCGCTTGCCTTGTTAAACCTGCTCAACGGGAAGGAAGCCGTACGATGCTTACAACTACCCGTGATTCTTGCGGGATTTTTCATCCTGACCTGGTTTTACGATACCGGAGCCTATCTTTACGGCAGCGCATTTGGCAAACATAAATTCTTCGAACGGATCTCTCCAAAAAAGACCTGGGAGGGAACGATTGCCGGGGCTCTCGTGGCATTTGCTACTGCTATTGGATTGCACTTTCTTGCCCCGGAGATTTCCTTACCCGACTGGCTGGTCATTGCCTTTCTGATCGTCCTTTTCGGCACATTCGGAGATTTGGCCGAGTCGTTATTCAAGCGAAGTCTGACAATCAAAGATTCGGGATCGATCCTTCCAGGCCATGGAGGTATCCTTGATCGTTTTGATACGATGTTTATCTCCATTCCTTTTGTATTTTTGTACCTCATAGTACGTAACCTGATCTGATCCAATGACCATACACCGGGAAGGATATAAAACCATTTTCATTGTCTTCCTTTTTGTTGCAGTTGTCTTACTGACCCTCAATCACATATTTCCTGATCAAACGTGGGTTCATGTTTTTCTTTATATGCTGGGGTTATGGTTTTTTCTGATGATTGTACGGTTTTTCCGCTCACCAAAACGGGGTGTGAACGGAGGACCGAATGTCATCATTTCCCCGGCCGACGGGAAGGTGGTTGTGATAGAGCGAACCATTGAGCCGGAACTCTTTAAAGAAGAGCGTATCCAGGTATCGATCTTTATGTCGGCAACAGATGTGCATGTCAACTGGTTCCCTGTTTCCGGGGATATTACCTATTACCATTACCATCCGGGGAAACACATGGTAGCCTTTAACCCGAAGGCTTCCCTGGAGAATGAACGGACCACAACTGTAATCAAGACAGAAGATGGCCGGGAAATTCTGATCCGACAGATAGCTGGCGCACTTGCACGCCGGGTGAAGTGTTACCCTGTAGTTGGAGAACCTGTGGTTCAAGGAGATGAACTCGGATTTATCAAATTTGGATCCCGCGTTGATTTACTCCTTCCTGTTGATACGAAAATCAATATCCGGATTGGTCAGAAAGTAATTGGGAAACAAACCATCATCGGTCATTTTTCCTGATCATCCATCCATCGCTCTTTTTAAAAACTTATTTAACGGATACATTGCATGAAAAACCCTTAGTGCAGCCTGCAGAAAGTTGGGGTCAAGAAGTTGGTTGTCCGGTATTTCACAGGAAACCGTGTAATGTCTGTTCTTCAGGAGATCAATATCAGGAAAATCGGCCGGAAAGTCCTTTGGGGCTTTTTTTAACCGGTCGGTATCGCTGATACCCTTTGAAAATTTCCTCAACTCTTTATCCCCCAGAATCTTTTTAAACTCATCGATGTTGTAGTAGATCTCCTTTCGGATCTTTTTCAGCGTTTCCGGATCAGGCATATAGACTCCTGCTGCGAGGAAGGATTCGCCGGGCTGGATATGGAGGTAGTACCCGGGCCCGCAACCTTTTCGTCCGGAGCCCGTGATCCAGGCTCCAAAATTGATTTTATACGGAAGTTTATCCCTGGTGAAACGAACATCCCGGAATATTCTGAACATACACTCTTTTGCCGAAGTAAGTCTGACTGCGGGATCAAACCTGGCAATAGCAGGAATCAGCGTATTTACCAGTTTTTCCACTTCCAGTTTCGCTTCTTCATACCAGCCTTTATTGGCCTGGAACCATTCACGGTTATTGTTCCGTTTCAACTCGCTGAGGAACGATAAAACAAGGTTTGTCATCTAACGGATCTTTTTGACAAAGGTACCTGATATTTAAAAGAAAAAAACTTTTTCATAACGTATAACCTTTGTCTCTTTTTCCTGATTAATGGGAAAAAATACTCATGAAATGGATGTTGATCGGGATACTCTCTCTTTCACAGGCTTTGCGTGTCTTTGGAG
>JAFGNY010000275.1 GCA_016926765.1 Bacteroidales bacterium
ATAGCAGCTGTAAGGGTGGTTTTACCATGGTCAATGTGTCCGATTGTTCCAACATTGACGTGCGGTTTTGAACGTTCGAATTTTTCTTTTGCCATTTTGAATTAAAGTTTAATTACGTGATTTTTGATTAATTGCATGATTATCGAGCCTTTGAGCAGAATTGAACTGCTGACCCCTTCCTTACCAAGGAAGTGCTCTACCCCTGAGCTACAAAGGCTTTACTACAGCCCGGTTCCTGGCCCGGATCTGAGCGGAAGACGGGGCTCGAACCCGCCACCTGAAGCTTGGAAGGCTTCCGCTCTACCAAATGAGCTACTTCCGCAATTCGATTTTCGATTGATTCGATTTACGATTTACGAATCAGTCGTCATTCGAAAATCGCACGAACCGTAGATCGAGAGGTGGGGAGAGGAGGATTCGAACCTCCGAAGGCTTCGCCAACAGATTTACAGTCTGCCCCATTTGACCGCTCTGGTATCTCCCCGTGAGCCGATGGACGGACTCGAACCGCCGACCAGCTGATTACAAATCAGCTGCTCTACCAACTGAGCTACATCGGCGTAAGTCGCCCATACTATTTTTTTGTACAAACGCGAATATTCTCGTCTCTACATTGATTTCAATGAACATTATACAATATAAAAAAACAGTCCTTTACGAAAAAGGACTGCAAAAGTATAAAGAATTAGAAAATTATCAAAGAGTTTTATGAAAATTTAGCGATTATTATTTCCCCCGTTGTTTCTCTTTATACTTTCTTAACTGCCTGCGGAGAACATCTGTCGTTTTGGAAATTGCCTCTTCAAATGTTTTCGCCTCCTTCACCACGAATAAGTCATTGCCCTTGACCATTAGTCTGATTTCCGCAATTTTATTCTCAGGAACATCCGAATTATCCAGTTTCAACTTAACCTCAGCGCCAATCACCCCATCGAAGACCGATGGAAGTTTGTCCAGCTTATCTTTGACATAGGTTTCCAGTTTTTTATCGGCTTTAAAATGTACTGAGTTAATGATCAAGTTCATAACACCTCCTTTTTAAATTAAGCTTTTGGATGAGCTTGTTGATAAATACGCTTTAATTTCTCTATCTCGTTATGAGTATATATCTGAGTAGCGGCCAGACTGCTATGACCAAGCAACTCCTTCACAGCATTTAATTCTGCTCCATTGTTTAATAAGTGGGTAGCAAATGTATGACGCAGAATATGAGGACTTCTCCTGGTAAGGGTTGATACCTGGGCAAGTGCTTGATTAACGATCCGATAAACCATCTTTGGATAAATCTGTGCCCCGCTGTCTGTGAGAAAAAGCCAGGTCTGGCTGGGAAATAATTCCCTTTTCATCACCTGATACCGTTTTAATAACTCTCCTAATGATGATCCAAACGGGATAATTCGTTCTTTATTACGTTTCCCGAGAACTTTCAGGCTGGCATGTTGTAAATCAATATCATAGTCGTGCAAGTGGATCAGTTCCGACAATCGCATCCCAGTCGAATAAAGTAACTCCAGAATCAGTTTATTCCTGATGCCTGGAAAATCCTCACCATAATCTACCTGATCAAATAAACGGTCCATCCTCTCCTGTTCCAGAAAAAGGGGTAACCGTTTGCTCGTTTTCAATGAAGAAAGCCGGTTCATTGGATTTACATCTGCTTTCCCAGATTTGACCAGGTAACGGTAAAAGGATTTCAACGTGGTGATCTTCCGGTTCACGCTCCGTTCACTAACCCCTTGCTCGATCAGATGAACCAACCATGATCGGACGATCTGATGATCCACCCCGTCTATCTCATGGATATCATACTGCTGCTCTAAAAAATCGAAGAATTGTGAAAGGTCATTCTGGTAGGCCGTGACTGTATGAGGCGAGTACCGTTTCTCATACCTGATATACTCAATAAACATCTCCTTCACCACCGCCAAAAAAATAAGAAGAAACGTTGATTGGTCCTCCAATTCACTGGATAAATATACAAAGATATTTCCCGGGATCAAAATTTCTTCTTACAAAAACAGGGTTCAACTCTGTTCCTGCTGAAGCTTCTGGATATAAATAGCTTTTTGAACCTCTTCCCTGCGCTTGATGGATGGTTTGGTAAACTTTTGACGTTCACGGACTTCTCTCACAACGCCAGTTTTTTCAAATTTACGCTTGAGTTTTTTCAGCGCACGGTCGATGTTTTCGCCTTCTTTAACCGGTACTACAATCATGCTGGTATGCTCTCTTTCTTGTTTGAATGAACAACTAATTCCTAAAAAGGGCTGCAAAAATACTGAATAAAATGTAAAATGCAAAATAAAACCCCTAAATCCCCTGAAGCGGACTTACTCTTTCTCCTTCAGGGGAGGGTTGGGTGTCAAAGGTGTTCCAGAATGAACTCCGTCATCCTGCTGTAATTGTGCCAGGTAGTGTTTTTTCCCGAATAAATGCCGTGGTTGCTATTTGGATATATCTGAAGTTCAAACTGCTTGTCAGCAGATACCAAAGCAGATATCATATCGTAAGTATTCTGTGCATGGACATTGTCGTCAGCCATACCATGGATAATCAGGATTTTTCCTTTCAGTTTTTTTGCATGATTGACAGGAGAGTTATCTTCGTAACCTTTCTCATTCTCCTTTGGAGTACGCATGAATCGCTCAGTATAAATATTATCGTAGTACTTCCAGTTCGTAACTGGTGCAACAGCTACCCCCATACTGAAATAGTCGGCTCCTTTTGTCAAGCACGATAGCGTGAGATAGCCTCCAAAACTCCATCCCCACATCCCTATCCGGCTTGAATCAACATAGGGCAACGAGCCAAGATAGCTGGCTGCTTCAATCTGATCAAGTGTCTCATATTTTCCGAGTTCCAGGTAAGTACATTTTTTGAATTCCTGTCCACGTGCCCCCGTCCCCCTGTTGTCTACAGAAACTACAATGATCCCGTGCTGCGCCAGAAGCTGGTTCCAGGAACTCGCTGCTCCCCATCGGTCGATCACAGTCTGTGAGCCAGGGCCTCCATAAATTGTGAATAACACCGGATACTCTTTCCCTTCGTCGAAATCTGGTGGTTTTAACATCCATCCGTTCAGATTCAGGCTATCCGATGTCAGGAACGAGAAAAAATCAACTGCAGAAAAATCAAACTCCTTCATCCTATCCAGCAATGTTTTATTATCCTGGAAGAGACGCACCTTTTCACCATCAGCCTGGTTTAATGTTATCACAGGTGGTGTATTGATATCTGACCAGCTATTTATATAGTATGAATAATCCGAATTAAACTGAGCCCCGTTGTATCCCTCTTCTCCTGAAAGCGTGCGTACCCCGTTCCCTTCCACACTTACAACATCCACCTCCCGATTGAGAGGAGACAACCGGTCAGACTGAAAATAGATAAGCCCATGTTCTTCATCGATCCCATAGAATGCCGTCACTTCCCAGTTGCCTGAAGTAAGCTGCCTGAGTAGGTTCCCGTTCAGGTCATAGAGATAAATATGGTTGTATCCGTCTTTTTCGCTGGTGAGGAGCATCGATTTGCCATCTTTCAGAAAGGTCCAGTCGTCGGTGATATCAATATACCAGGGATTTGTCTCGTTCAGGATAACTTCCGAAGAACCATTGGTTGCATTAGCTAGCATCAGCTCGAGGGTATCCTGGTAGCGGTTCAGACGATAGAAAGCCAACAAATCCGGATTCGTCGTCCATTTTATCCTGGGGATATAGATATCTGTCTCCTTTCCGATATCGACCGGAATGGTCTCTCCCGACTGAAGGTCATAAATTTTTACCTCAATCATCGAGTTATCCTCACCCGCTTTGGGGTATTTGTAGGTATAAACCGTTGGATAAGTCTCCCCGTAGTATTCCAGTTTGTACTCTTTCACGCCCCGCTCATCAAACCGGTAATAGGCGATCTTTTTACTATCGGGCGACCAGAAAAAAGCTTTCGTGAAACCAAACTCCTCTTCATATACCCAGTCTGTAGCCCCATTAATGATCTCATTGATTTTGCCGTCGTGGGTGATTTGCATCTCGGCAGCGAAGCCGGATGTCAGATCCCTGATAAAGAGGTTATTCTCACGGACAAATGCGACTTTACTCCCATCCGGTGAAAACGTGGCCAATCGTTGTTTGGAACCCGGCGACAGCGGCGCCAATTGTTTGCTTGCCACATCGTAAATAGAATAGTATGCTTTGGATGAGTACCGGTAGATCGCCTCTTCATCTTGTGCAAAAAGGATCTTTGACTCATCATCGCTCAGTTCATAGCTGGAGATGGGAACAGGTGTTGAATCACCCGGCGGGATCAGGTCATCTGAGGTAACAATAGTCCGGACATAATCGCCCGTAAGGTAGTCGTAAACATTGAGACTGTCCGTTTTAACCTGGCAAAAGTACCGTCCATCCTTGAGGGGGTGTATCCCATATACACCCTTCGATGAAAAGGTTCTCTTTTTAAATACATCTTCCAACGTAATTTTTTTCTGTTCCGCCTGTGAAAACCCATAGACTGAAGAACAGATGATCAGGGTCACAAACACCAATTTCCCTACCTTTGTAAACATACCTGCATAATTTAATGATTAATCAACAAAAGTAGAAAAATAATCGATCATCCGGCATCCGGCATCTGGCATCCAGTCATCCTGTGATCCGGTTCTCGGATATTTAAAAACTTTCATTAAATTTGCACCCGTTTTGGGATGTTAGCTCAGTTGGTTTAGAGCATCGCCTTGACAGGGCGGGGGTCGTGGGTTCGAATC
>JAFGNY010000276.1 GCA_016926765.1 Bacteroidales bacterium
CAGTGCAAATAGCCGTATGTATGAAAGCGCATCGCCTATGATTCCGGTGACCATGTTATATGAGTTCCAGAGACCCAGGCCCAGGTTCTTGAATACATTCCTTTTCAGGTTGTTCAGGAACAATATCAGGAGTCCGCTTACGATCAGCACACCATAAAGGGCAGGTTTCAGTGCATCGGCTCCCATTCCGCCCAGTTTGTTCAATATATAAATGGTGGCCAAACCCAGTATCAAGATGATCCAGCCGATTGTGCCCAGGGCTGTTTTCCAGCCAAACTGAATGGTTTCATTGACGGCTCTGATTATGAGACCAAAAGTGATCTGAATGCCTCCCAGGATCAGTGAAAGATTGAACAACAGATTGTTGATATTGGTTCCCTCCGCATCGAAGTATTCCTGTAATGAACTGTAAACAGGAAGGTTTGTATTGTACAAGTTGATCCCGAAAAATGTACCCCCGATCAGTCCGAATAAAATGGTGGCCAGTCCCAGATAAAGGATGAGCTTCGTAACCGGCCGGATCTCTTTATTAACCTTGTATCTGGCTATTATGGCAACGGAGGTAAGCAACAATCCATAACCTGCATCTCCCAGGCAAAAACCAAAGAAAAGGGCATAAAAGGGAGCGAAAAACGGGGTCAGATCCAGTTCACCATATTTCGGAAGTGAATACAATTCACCCAGCTGCTCAAAATTCCTGAAGAATCCCTTGTTCTTTAATAAAATGGGGACTTTCTCCTCCGGATTGGCTTCTGAGGTGATGTAAACAACAGATGATTCATTCAGATACCGGTTCAGGTTTTCCGTTTTATTTTCAGGAACCCAGCCTTCAAAGACCATCAGCCGTTCTTCAGCTTCACGGTCGGTGAAATGTTTTGCCTTGTCATATTCAGCGTGCTGGATCAGTTCATCCTTATAATGTTTCAGTTGTGGAACAACTGTTGATGCAAGTTCATCCAGTGCATCTTCAAGCTTCCTGTTTTTTGCCAGGATGTCATTTTCTGACCGGTTCAGTTCAGAAAGAGAACGTTCCGGAAATTTGAATTCTTCTGCAGGGAGGATGATGTTTTCCTGATTTCTCTCCACGACTACGAAATATACATTGCCTCCCCTTTTGTTAATTATCTCAACCGGATATTCATCCTCCCATCCGGGATTGTATTTTCTCTCAGGTGTAACATAATACTTGATGCGGATTCCGTTTTCATCAAGTTTCCTCAACATGTCGGAAGAAACATTTCCCCAGGGAAGAAGCTCATCGATTTCTTTCCGGATGTTTGTGAGCGACTGACTGTTTTTTTCGAGCTGTTCCTGCATTTCACAGACGCTGTTGAAAACATCCCTTCCTTCCCTTGAAGTGTTCGTTTCCTTGATGCCGGACCCCCGCTTTTCCAGAAAACGGATGATCTGATCAACATGATTGATAAGCTTGTATTCTCTTTTGATGTCCTCCGATACATGGCCATGCTTTTCGATCAGGTGGACAACACCAAGATCCCTGAGGTTTTTCAGGAAATCATCGTAGTCGAGATGATAAACCAGAAACGAATATTTTTTCATGGGGATGATCATGCTGCAGCCTCCGCTTCCTGTTGCCTGGTTTTAACAATTTTCTGTGATGATTTTGCCAGGTTCTCCTCGTCTTCGAGAAACCTTTTGATTTTTAATATGGCTTCCTCATATCCGGGGATCTGAACCTTTTCATAAAGATTGACTTTCTGTGTCGTTTTTTTTCGTGCGTATTCGAGAAGATGCATTTTACGGTAAAAGAATTCTTCTTCAAGGTCGAGCCTGACGAATTCCTTTATGATCTCAATTCCTTCGGGAAACCATGCAGGAGTGTTAAAAAGACTGAATTCACGGATTTTAAATACCACTTCTTCGAAAACGGGAGTTTTTACGCCTGCGATTTTTTTTACCGAGAATCTGACATCTTTGATGGCAATCAGGGAAGGATCAAATTCGGCCCACATCCTGATCATTTCTTCATAGTATTTAAACTTGACCTGTACTTTTTCCTCCAGTTCGTGTGCTTTGTCCCTGGCTTTTTTCACTTCAATCCGTAAGGCCGACTCCTTATTTTTAATTGTTGGCAATGTTCTTACCCTGACTAGGAGCTGCTTGTTCAGATACTGTAACGATGTTTTATTATATTGAAATTTAATTGCCATATGAAAAGATCGTTTTTAATATGAAGCTTTAATTGCTCTGGATCCAGTATTTTTTCACAAATTCTTCGCGTATACCGACCTCTGCGGGTTTGAAATGCCGGTCGAACAATTCCCATGCAGTGTTCAGCATGGTGTCCACATCAATATTGATGTCGATCGCCAGCAATTGTTCGGAATATTCCTTTGCAAAATGCAATGTTCGTTCGTCATAATGGGTCAGGTCAAAACCATTTTCAAGTTTTGTTTTGGCATTTACCGCATCGGCAAACAGACGGATGGCGGCGTTCATGACCTGGGGATGATCTTCACGGGTTTTTTTGCCAATCACCAGTTGTTTCAATCTTGACAGACTCCTGAAGGGGTCAACAATCACTTTCCCGATGTCGGTGTCGCGTCGTAGAAACAGCTGACCCTCGGTAATGTATCCGGTATTA
>JAFGNY010000277.1 GCA_016926765.1 Bacteroidales bacterium
AAAACACTTTATTTTTCAGTCGGGAGGGCATTACCCCCTGCTCTTCACCTTCGTTGCGGTGCCAGCCTACATCCTTATCTGGCTTCTGACCGTATACCTGAATGGCGGTTACGACAGGCCGATCAGGCTTAGGAAAGTTACACAGGGGATGGTGGTTGGGACTGTGATTATCCTGGTTCTCTATAGCCTTCTACCAGAATCATACAGGTTTTCCAGAGCCCTGATCATCCTTGGTGCCATTTGGGGTGTGTTGGCAATGGTAGTCATCCGGTTGATTCTCCATTTCCTGAACCTGAAGGGATTCCAGGTCAATGAAACGAAAAACAAACGGTTCGTTATCATTGGTGAAAAAGAGGAAGCAGAACGAGTTTCTGAGCTGCTGCAAAAGACGATCATGAATCCCGGCTTTATCGGTTTGGTCAGCTACCATCAGCACCGTCACAACACCAACGGATTTATCGGTCATTTCGGCCAGATTCGTGAAATCATCTGGATCCATAATATCGATGAGGTAATCTTCTGTGCCAAAGATGTCCCGTCACAGGTCATCATGGACCAGATGTCGGAGTTGAAAGACCAGCAAGTGGATTACAAGATTGCACCGCCCGAGAGCCTGAGCATTATTGGAAGCAACTCCATCAACACCTCCGGAGACCTCTATGTGATCGATATCAACTCCATCACAAAGATGGATAACAGAAGAAACAAACGACTCGTGGATGTTTTGGCAAGTTTCACCCTGCTTGCTCTTTATCCGCTGTTTTTTTTCCTGGTAAGAAATCCGATCGGGCTGCTCCGGAATATCTTTCTCGTATTACTCAGCCTTCGCTCCTGGGTCGGCTATTCCGAGATGAGTGAGACAGAAGCCCACCGGCTTCCGGAAATAAAAAAAGGGATTCTCAATCCGTTTGACGCGTTTCATGGCAAACCGGTCCCCGGTGAGGCAATTGCACGCCTGAACCTGATTTACGCAAGAGACTATAAAATTACCAACGATGTGAATATCCTACTCAAAGGATTCCGGGACCTGGGTCGTAGGTAATTTTTTATTTTGAATCGTTATAAATAAGAAAATGATTACCTTTGTGGTTGAATCCCGAAGAAGACTTTATGGCAACATATGATATTGTTCTACCCCGCCTTGGAGAGGCCGTGATTGAAGCAACCCTTACCCGGTGGCTCAAGAAAGATGGCGATCATGTAAATGAAGAGGATCCGATAGCCGAGATCGCAACCGATAAAGTGGATACCGAGGTAACATCTCCGGTATCTGGAACCTTGCTGAAACAGATGGTTGGAGAGGGGGATGTGGTTCCGGTAGGAAAAATTATTGCCGTTCTGGAGGTTGAGGGACGAGGGACGAAGGACGAGGGGACTGTGAGTGAACCTTTAGTTGAACTGGCTGATGAGACAGAAGCTTGTGAGATCCCCATTGAAGAGGAGAATTTCCCTCATGATCCTGGTGAAGGGGGTACCCGGTTTTATTCTCCCCTCGTCAGAAGCATCGCCGTACAGGAAAATATCTCTTTCAGAGAGTTAGGAACCATCCCGGGATCGGGAAAGAATGATCGTCTCACCAAGCAGGATCTCCTTAACTACCTTCAGAAAAGAAAGGACTCCCCTGCCCCTCATGCTGCTCTCCCGAAGCCTGCCCAGGGATTCCCCATAGCTGAGACCGACGAGGTGATTGAGATGGATCGGGTGCGACAGCTTATTGCAACGCACATGGTCAGATCGGTTCAGACCTCCCCGCATGTCACCTCCTTTGTTGAAGTTGATATGACCTCCATTGTGAAATGGAGAGAGAATCACAAATCTGGTTTCCTGAAACGGGAAGGGATCAAACTGACCTACACGCCGATTCTTATTGAAGCGATTGCCAGGGCAGTCAGGGATGTCCCTATGATCAATGTATCTGTTGACGGCACACGGATCCTGTTACACAAACGCATCAATGTGGGTATGGCGGTAACTCTTCCCAGTTCCAACCTGATTGTCCCGGTGATCAGGGAGGCCGACCAGAAGAGCCTCCTCGGGATCACCAAACAGGTAAACGACCTCGCTGAAAGGGCCAGACAAAATAAGCTGATTCCCGACGAAATTGCCGGCGGGACGATTTCGCTTACCAACCTGGGATCGTTTGGCACCCTGATGGGAACCCCGATCATTAACCAACCACAAGCTGCCATCATTGCGGTGGGTTCCATAACAAAACGACCTGTTGTGATTGAAACACCTGAGGGAGACACGATCGGAATCCGTCAGATGATGTTTTTATCTGTAACATTCGATCACCGGGCAGTAGACGGCGCAATGGCCGGAGAGTTTCTCAACAAGCTGGTTGGGCATCTCGAAACATTCGACACCAACCAAACTTTATAGCATGGAATTGAACCTCACCCGGCCATTGGCATTTATCGACCTCGAAACCACCGGCATCAAAGTAGCTACCGACCGTATTGTGGAAATCTGCATTCTCCGCGTTGAGCCTGACGGTACCACCAACCTGAAAACCCTGCGGCTGAATCCGGAAATGGAAATCCCCTGGGAGGCTACTGCCATACACGGCATCACAAACGCAGATATCAAAGATAGTCCCACCTTCAGACAGGTAGCCCAGGAACTTGCCGGATTTCTCGATTCGTGTGATCTGGCTGGATATAATTCCAATCATTTCGATATCCCATTGCTTGTGGAGGAGTTTCTTCGTGTAGAGGTAGATTTTGACCTGAAAGGACGCCGGCTTGTGGATGTCCAGAATATATTCCACAAAATGGAACCCAGAAACCTTGCAGCCGCCTTTCAGTTTTATTGTAACAAAGAACTGATCAATGCCCACAGTGCTGAAGCAGATACCATCGCCACATTTGAGATCCTGAAAGCCCAGCTGGACCGGTACAAGGAGAAGGAGTTCAAAGACCGGGACGGGCAGGTAAGTACTCCTATAGTAAATGACATCAACGCGTTGAGTGAATTCTCTTCGCAGGAAAAGAACGTGGACCTGGTAGGGCACATTGTCTTCAATGCCAGGCAGGAAGAGGTATTCAATTTCGGTAAACACAAAGGGAAACGTGTAACGGATGTATTTAAAAATGAACCCTCCTATTTCGATTGGATCATGAAAAGCGAGTTCCCTTTGTCGACGAAAAAAGTAGTCAGGTTAATAAAACTGCGTGAAAAATTCATCCCTGATGATGGGAAACTTAAACTGTTTGACTAACAACAATGAAAATCATCTGCATCGGGCGCAATTATCATGCGCATATCAAAGAGCTTGGGAATGAGATCCCGGCTGAGCCAGTTTTTTTTATTAAACCAGACACCTCCCTGTTGCTAAGGAACAGGCCTTTTTTCTACCCCGGTTTCTCTTCCGACATTCACTATGAAGCAGAGTTGGTGCTAAAAATCTGCAAAGTAGGAAAAAATATCCAGCCCCGGTTTGCGCATACCTATTATGATAAAATCGGTCTGGGAATTGATTTTACCGCCCGTGATATACAGGACCGTGCAAAAAAAGCCGGCCTCCCCTGGTTTACCGCCAAAGGATTCGACCAATCGGCCCCGGTAAGTCAGTTTATTCCAAAAACGGGTTTTCCCGATCTGAAAAACATCCAATTCAGCCTGAACCTGAATGGAAAACCTGTTCAGCAAGGGAACACCTCACTGATGATCTACTCCTTTGATGAAATTATCGAGTATGCCTCGCGGTTTGTCACGCTTCGCACAGGAGACCTCATCTTTACGGGAACTCCTTCGGGTGTCGGATCTGTCAGGATCGGAGATCTGCTGGAGGGATTTATTGAGGGGAAACCGATACTGAAGTGTGCGATCAAGTGATTTCCGATTAATCGTAGATTCTACCGGATGATCACCTCCGTAATGACTTCCGCTCCGGCCTCTTTGTTCAGCGCTTCGCAGATTTTCGTGCGGGCATAACTCAGTTCGCTTCGCAAGGCAGCAGAATCAACCTTCACATAAAGTTTTTTATTCCGGATATGAAGATCTGTCGTATGGTTGCTCACCATCTTTCCCATCACCGCTCCCCATGATTCCACCACTTTCCGTTGCAGTAGTTTTTCATCCAGGCGGTAGGTATTCAGAAACTCCTGGATCGCTTCACGAAGGGTTAAGTCATTGAATCGTTTCATGATTTCCCTCCATTAATCCTGAATATCTTGTGATCAATAGCCAGCGGTCCAAAGATCTTCAGGATATTTTCCTCCTGCGTATCCGTGATGAATACTTGTCCGAAGCTATTTTCACTCACCAGCCTGATCAATTGCTGAACCCGGTAGTCATCCAGTTTGTCAAAGATGTCGTCGAGCAGAAGAATCGGTTTAAACCCGTTGGTTTTTCGTGTATACTCGAATTGTGCCAGCTTAATGGCAATCACAAAGGATTTTTGCTGACCCTGAGAGCCAACCCGCTTCAGGGGATAGCTCTCCAGTAAGAATTCCAGATCATCCTTATGGATTCCAACGGTGGAGTACTGCGCAGCACGGTCCCTGTCAACCGCCTGTTTCAGCAGTGTATTGATCGGACCGCTGTGGAGCTGGCTCTGGTAGATCAAATCCACCTGCTCTTTCCCTCCGCTGACAAACCTGAAATAGTGCTGAAAAAGCGGGATGAATTCTTCAAGAAAACGTTTTCTCTGTTGAAAAATAGTGGTCCCGAGAAGAACCAACTGCTCATTCCAGATATCAAGGGTCTCCTGATCAAAATACCTTCGTTCGGCAAACGACTTCAGAAGAGTATTCCGTTGATTGAGCGCTTTGTTATAGTGGATGAGGTTGTCGAGGTAGATCTTGTCAAACTGTGAGATGACACTATCGATATAACGACGCCGTAGTTCACTGCCATCATTGATCAGATCACGGTCGGAAGGGGAAATCATTACCAGGGGAAACTGACCAATATGGTCAGCCAGTCGATCATACTCTTTTTTGTTGTATAGAAATTTCTTTCGTTGATTCCGTTTCTGGATACACTGCAGTTGTTCGGGTGAGTCGTTCCGGCGGAAATAGTTTCCGTGAATGGCGAAGAAGTCCGTTTCATGGCGGATGTTCTGGGCATCGCTCGGATTAAAGTAGCTTTTACAGAAAGAGAGGTAATGAATGGCATCGAGCAGGTTGGTTTTGCCCACCCCATTATTCCCTACGAGGCAATTGATCTTATCGCTGAAGACAAATTCTGCTTCCGTATAGTTTTTGAAGTTATGCAGGGTGATTTTATGCAGATGCATCGGATGTGCTTATTTCTTTGATCTCCTGTCCAACGGCTTCCATCAGCCACATAGGGGTGGATGTTGCTCCGCAAACACCTACGGAGCGGTACCCTTCAAACCATCGTTTCTGAAGTTCTCCTTTTTCCGAAACCAGGTATGTATTTGGATTGACATCTTTGCATACCTGATAAAGGATGAGTCCATTGGAGCTCTTCAACCCGCTGACAAAAATAATGACTTCATACCTGGCAGCAAACTCCCTTAGAAGAGCAGACCGGTTCGATACCTGACGGCAAATACTGTCGCTCCATTTGAAATCGACACCGGTTGAACCTGCTTCTTCATTCATCCGGGACTCAATCATACTGATGATCTTCTTAAATCCCTCCACGCTTTTGGTTGTTTGCGAGAAAAGTCTGACCGGCCTGGTAAAATCAATTTTGTCCAGATCGCTCTCATCGCCGATCACGATCGCTTTCCCATTCGTTTGCCCTTTCAGACCATTTACCTCCGCATGCCCCTCTTTCCCGTAGATCACAATTTGTCCGTGCCGTTCTTTCATATCTCTGTAACCATACCTCACCTCCTGCTGCAGATTGAGTACGATCGGACAGGAGGCATCCACCAGGTGAATGTTGTTTCTCAGGGCAATCTGGTAGGTTTCCGGAGGTTCTCCATGTGCTCTGATCATCACCTTGCAGTCGTGAAGCCGGGAGAGATCCTTGTGGTCGATGATCATGAGGCCCATCTCCTTCAAACGATTCACTTCCATGTTATTGTGAACGATATCACCCAAGCAAAAGAGTTTGCCGGATTCGGCCAGTTCGCGTTCCGCTACCTGAATGGCATAAACCACACCAAAGCAGAAGCCGCTGTTCGGATCAATCGTGATGTTCATTCACAAGCTGATTCAGGTTTATAGCAAAGGTAAGGAAATAATGGTTCGCTAGTCCGCTTGTCCGCTAGTCCGCTTGTTTTTGGAGAAGCCCTGCAAATTCAGTGCAATCGTGACGTAGTTGGGATTGGGAGTCCCAGCCTGGTAGGTGGCATGGGTATAGCTGAAGTTGAACATTTTCACCCGGAAGCCAACGCCATAGGTAAAACCGCTGAGGCCTGTCCGCTCATACAGCTTGAGTTCCTGACGTCGCTGGTAATTGTATCCGATCCTGACCGAAAAAACTTTGGCAATGGTAAGTTCTCCTCCAATCACAATATGGCGCATCAGGTTATCGGCAAATTTGCTGATGCCGCTTTTTTCCTTGATCTCACCCGTATAGGGATCAGCCTGGTTCTTGGGGTCATTGGTATCAGTATAGCTCAGATCCCATTTCTGGAGGTTTGTAAAAAGAAGGAAGAACCTAAAAGGGAGGTATTTCAGTCCCTGCGAAAGTCCGAGCTGAAGTTCAAACGGGAGCGGTTCGTACTGGCCGGCCTGATAAGGAACTATCTGAGAACCAATATTGCGTGCCATCAGCGACGCAGTAAACAATTTATCTTTTGTAAAGTACGATCCGGCAACATCAACCGCGATACCAAAGGAATTATAGACATCGAGATGGGAGTAAATAAGTTTTGCATTTGCACCGATGGAGAAGTGGTTGGTAAGAGTACGACCCCATCCGATGGAGAGAGCATATTCAGACGCGCTGATGTTCCCTGTTTTGTTCCCGGCGGCATCGGCTCCCTGGATGTTGCCATAATCATCAAACTGAATGGCTGCAACAAAGCTTCCAACCTTGTTGAAGGTATGTGAGTACATTGCAAAACCAATATTGTTTCCGGAAAAGTAGTTAACGTAACTCAATGCCAGCTGGTCATTCATTTCGGAAGTAATCAGAGACGGATTGGCAATGGAGAGGGTCACATCATTGTCCATCACAGCGAGTGCATTCCCGCCTAATCCGGCAATTCTTGCAGAATTGCTAAGGGTCAGAAATGTATAGGTGTGATCCCCGCCAATCTGCGCTGAAAGGGGGAAACAAAAGGCCAGGGATAAGGAACTGAGAAGAATGATTCTGAGTAGTTTTGACACGATACGTTCTCTGTTTATATCTCTAACAAACGTGCAGCTCTTTTCTTTAGTATGAAGGGGTAAAAATTAGTTGATCAACCCACGTCCGCTTTTATGGATCTGGTCAGCTTCAATCAAATCAGAAACCAGTTTATCCAGGATGCCGTTGATAAAAAGCTTGCTCTTTGCCGTACTGAAATGTTTGGAAAGATCGATGTATTCATTCAGTGTAACCTTGACCGGAATGGTGGGGAAATAGAGGAACTCTGCCAGTGCCATTTTGATCAGGATGATGTCGGTAAGTGCAATTCTGTCCAGTTCCCAGTTCTTCAACCGTCCTTTGATTTTCTCCTCAAACTCATCGCTGTGAATGATCGTTTTCCTGAAAAGATCCACAATGAACTGGTGTTCTTCCTTCTCGTCCAGTTCAGGATCTTTGATCAAGAGAGAAGTTAACGGGGTTGCAGGAGAAAAGCCGGGCGTAAGCAACCGGATCGTCTTTAACACAAATGATGCGGCGACGTCAAAATCATCGACCCAATAGATCGAACGCTCTTCGCAAAAAAACTGCAGTTCAGGAGACCGCAAAATAAATTTCTTCAGTACCCGCCCAGCAAACTCCTGGTCTTCCCGGAAGGAATTTTCGCCGGAATAGAGATAATCCCGGTGTTCCGTGGCATCATGTAAACGCTGGTAAACCTTGCGGACATTATCCTGCTCCTCCGTCCAGCTGATTTTATAGTTTCTACCCTTTGAACGGAACTCTTCATTTTCACGAAGCATCATAACCACCTGGTTATTGACGAATTTGGAAACAGGATTGAGCTCTTCGTAGGAAGGGTAAAACTTGTTTTTGGCCTCCTCCATTCTTCGGATATAGAAGTCAACCACTTCCAGAAAAAAAGAGAGCTGGATAAAATAGAGTTCAGATAGCTTCTCAATACTTGTCAGTAATTGCTTTTCTGCTTTTTCCATCCGGGGTTCCCCCCCCTGAAAATAGGCATACAATCCCTGGAGAACTTTAATGCGGAAATGTCTCCTTCCTAGCATACATTGACGATGATAAAGAACATCACGAAGGTGCTTTTAAACTGGCCTGCAAAGCTACGCATTTCATTGAAATAAACTTTTTTTTACAAATAATATTTTTATTTTTGCGTTCTAACTAAAACTTGTTTTAAAAATGGAAGAGAACGAAAAGAAAGACAGGGAGAGAGGCGAAATCTTTTCGAAGGCTGTCAGAGCAGGAAAACGCACCTACTTTTTTGATGTAAAAGCTACAATCTCTGATGAGTACTACCTAACCATCACCGAAAGCAAGCGAAGGTTTAATAATGATCAAGGGAAGTTCTTCTACGAGAAACATAAATTATTTCTTTACAAAGAAGATTTTCAGAAATTCACGGAAGGTCTGACAGAAGTGATTGATTATATCAAAAGTGAGCAAGCCATGCCCGATCCCCGGGAAGAAAGTTCACTGGATTCCTTACAGGAAGAGAGTACGATACAGAAAAAGCACTCTGATATCCGTTTCGAAGACCTCTCTTCCGACACTGACGACGACTAATCCCAGCGTCACAATAACACCTTTTATCTGTCAGCCGGAGGCATCGCTTGCTTCCTGAAAACTTATCAACATCCAGTAGAGGGTCTCGTCTTTAAAATGTATTTTTGCACCTATGGGAAAAGTCATTGCCATTGCCAATCAGAAAGGAGGTGTGGGTAAAACCACTTCCGCTATCAACCTGGCTGCCGGTTTGGCGGTGCTGGAGTATAAGACCCTGATTATTGATGCCGATCCACAGGCCAATGCCACTTCCGGTGTGGGATTCGATCCAAGGAATATCAAGACAAGCATCTATGAATGCATCATGGATGATGTGGATCCGCGAAACATCATCCTGAATACCTCTACTCCCTTCCTCGACCTGTTGCCTGCTCATATTGATCTGGTTGGCGCCGAAATCGAGATGATTAACATGCCAAACAGGGAGAAAATGATGCGTAAAGTGATCGCTGCCATCAAAGAAGATTACCATTTCATCCTGATCGATTGCTCCCCTTCCCTTGGCCTGATCACCGTGAATGCACTGACGGCAGCCGATTCAGTCATCGTTCCGGTACAATGTGAATATTTCGCACTGGAAGGACTTGGCAAATTGCTGAATACGATTAAAATTGTTCAGTCAAGGCTCAATCCGGATCTGGATATTGAAGGGATACTGCTAACTATGTACGATAGCCGGCTGAATCTCTCCAGGCAGGTTGTTGAAGAGGTTCAGGCCCATTTTCATCAACTGGTCTTTGAGACATTGATCTACCGGAATATCAAACTCAGTGAAGCCCCCAGTTTTGGCGATACGATTATGGTCCATGATATTAACAGTACAGGTGCAACCAACTACCTGAATCTGGCCCGTGAAATCCTGCAAAAAAATGAACTTACCCGGATCTCCAATTCGGAAAAACAATTAGAGAGCTGATATGTCTGCAAAGAAAAAAGCACTTGGCAGGGGTTTGAGTGCACTTCTTGAAGGGAGTGAATTAGAGCAGGCTCCCCGGGAGGTACAAGTCAACCAACTGGTTGGGTCAGTCGCCATGATCCTGATTGATGACATCGAAGCAAACCCGTTTCAACCACGGACCGATTTTGACCGTGCAGAATTAGCCGACCTGGCCATGTCCATTCAGCACCAGGGGATCATTCAACCCGTCACCCTGCGAAAACTGGGCAACGACCGGTTCCAGTTAATTGCCGGCGAACGGAGGCTAAAAGCTGCAAGGGTTGCCGGCCTTACAGAAATTCCTGCCTATATCCGGGTTGCCAACGATGAACAGATGCTTGAAATGGCTTTGGTGGAGAACATCCAGCGGGAAGATCTCAACCCGATTGAAGTGGGCGTCAGCTTTCAACGGCTGATGGAAGAGTGCCAGATCAAACAGGAAGAGCTTAGCCAGCGTATCGGAAAAGACAGGTCCACCATCTCCAACTATGTCCGCCTGCTGAAACTTCCTGCCGAAATCCAGATCGCCATCAGAGAGAAAAAAATCACCATGGGCCATGCCCGGGCATTGATAACTCTTGAAAATACCTCCCTGCAGCTCCGGATCTTCAAACAAATCCTCTCCAAAAACCTATCCGTACGGGAAGTTGAATCACTGGTCAGAAAGGCAAACACGAATACATCCCCTCTTCCCGGAAGCACAATGGAGAATCCGGACCCAAAGCTTGTAAAAATAGAGGAACAGCTGACTACCCGGCTCAATGCCCCGGTGAAAGTGCTGATCAATAAAAAAGGGAAAGGGACAATCACCATCCCTTTTCATACAGAAGAGGAATTAGAAAAGCTTTTAGACCTGCTTGGATCCAACATCACATAGGCAATCCACCGTGCACCGTTCATTCATTACCATCCTGCTCATTGTATGCTTATTCTCCGGATCAGGATGGATCGGTTCTGCTACAGCACAAACCGCTGCGAAGAAAATCCCCGCGGATGATTCACTCATGTTGAAAAAACACAGCCCCCGGAAAGCCACGATCTTTTCAGCAGTGTTACCAGGTCTCGGACAAATCTACAACCACAAATACTGGAAGCTTCCAATCATCTATGCCGGATTTGGAGTCATGGAGTATTTCATCTATACCAATACCGATAACTACCTCGACTACCGGTCAGCCTATATAGAAAGTAAGAATGGAAACCTAAACGGAAATTATGCTGAACTGGTAAATAAATACAGCCAGGAAGATCTGCTAAATTATGCTGAATATTATCATAGAAACCTGGAAATCAGCATTCTAATCACAGCTCTATGGTATGTATTGAATATCATTGATGCTACGGTGGATGCCCATCTTTATACATACAACATCAACGAAAACCTTTCCTTTCAGGTAACGCCTGACCTGCTCCTTCCTGCCAGGACAAACCAGTTACAACCTGGGGTGAAACTGTGTATCCGTTTTTAATTAATTAAAATCTTCTCTATGAAACTTGCATTACTTGGTTACGGGAAAATGGGAAAGGAGATTGAAAAACTCGCTGCAGAGAAAGGCCATAAGATCATGTTAATCATTGACCAGCCTGAGGAGTGGGAGAAGAGCCGGACGGAACTGAGTCAGGCTGATGTGGCAATTGACTTTTCCACCCCGGATAGTGTGATCAGTAATATCCATGCCTGTTTTGATGCCGGAGTTCCGGTTGTTGTAGGCACAACAGGCTGGCATGAGCAGATCGAAGAAATCCGGGCCGAATGCCTCACGAGAGGGCAAAGCTTCTTCTGGGCTCCCAACTTCAGTATCGGCGTTAATCTTTTCTTCGAATTAAACCGGAAACTGGCATCCCTGATGTCATCCTGGCCTGAATATGAGATTTCCCTTGAGGAGACCCATCATATCCAGAAACTCGATACTCCCAGCGGCACCGCCATTGTCCTTGCCAATGACATCATCCGTCACCACAGCCGAAAACAGAAATGGGTAAAAGAGGGGACGGAAGACCCAGAGGACCTGGGAATCCGTTCCTACCGGGTTGAAGATGTCACCGGAACGCACAAAGTGATCTATGATTCCCCTGACGATTTGATTGAGATCATCCATACAGCAAAGAGCCGTCGCGGTTTTGCCTGGGGAGCTATCCTGGCGGCAGAATGGCTGGTGGGAAAGCATGGTTTTTTTGAGATGAAAGACCTTTTGGGTGAAACATAAGACGTGGGACGTGGGACGTGGGACGAAAGACGAAGGACGAGGGAGGAAATATAAAATATGAAACCGAAAACATCGTTTGATATAAAACCAATTCAAGTACTATGAATATATACCTGATCCTGACCATCTTTTTTTTCATCCTCTCACTTGTCGGACTCTGGGCAATCTTTCAGAAAGCCGGCTATCCGGGTTGGACTATTCTTATCCCTTTTTATAATTTTTATATCTGGCTGAAAATCATCAATAAGCCTCTTTGGTGGTATATTTTCCTGTTGATTCCCTTTATCAATGTCTTCGTGGTGCTGCTGATGATCGTCGAAATCGCCAAATGTTTCAAGAAATATGGATTAGGACAACAGGCACTGGCGGTACTTTTTCCTTTTGCTTACCTCCCCTACCTGGGATTCTCACCTAACGAACACTATATCGATCCCGATGAGGCTACTCCTCCGAAAAAGGGTTTTGTCAGAGAATGGGTGGATGCCATCATTTTTGCTGTCATCGCAGCAAGCATCATACGGATCTTCCTGGTGGAAGCCTATACGATTCCGACTTCCTCCATGGAAAAAAGCCTGCTGATCGGAGACTATCTTTTCGTCAGCAAGATCCATCTCGGAGCCAGGGTTCCCAACACGCCCCTATCCTTTCCGTTTGTCCATCACACCATGCCCCTGACGCAAAACACCAAGTCCTATCTCGAATGGATTGAACTCCCTTACCGGCGTTTCCCCGGTTGGTCGACCATCGACAACATGGATGTGATCGTGTTTAACTATCCTGACGGAGATACCCTGTCGACAACATTTCAGAGCAACGCAAGTTACTACCAGTTGGTCAGGCAGTTCGGAAGAGATAATGTCTGGAAAAACAAACAGTACTTCGGGGATATCATCGCCCGTCCGGTTGACAAACGGGAAAACTTTATCAAGCGCTGTATCGGGATCCCGGGAGACACAATCCAGATCATTAACCGGGTGGTTTATATCGACGGAAAAGAAGAACGGAATCCGGGGGAACGACAATTCAAGTACCTGGTCAGGACCGATGGAACCTCTATCAACACCAGGAACCTGGATAAGCTGGGAATTACAGAACAGATTGGCACCGACAATCAGGGTAATTATGAAATGACGCTAACGGACGAGGCAGTGTCAAAACTGAAAAATTACACCAATGTCAGAAAGATAGAACCTATGATTATTCCTCCGGGATACCGGGATTCCAATATGTTCCCCCACGACTCGGCATACCCTTGGAATGTGGATAATTACGGGCCTATCGTCATCCCAAAAAAGGGAACGACCATCTCCCTGACCATGGAGAACCTACCCCTCTACCGGCGAATCATTGATGTTTTCGAGAACAACGACCTGGATGTTCGCGACAGCGTCATTTATATCAACGGGCAGAAAGCCGGCAATTACACCTTCAACATGGATTATTACTGGATGATGGGAGACAACAGACACAATTCAGCTGATTCACGTTACTGGGGGTTTGTTCCTGAAGACCATATTGTTGGAGAAGCTATCTTCGTTTGGCTCTCCCTCGATGATAAAAAGAGCCTGTTCGACGGGAAAATCCGCTGGAACAAGCTTATGAGAATCGTAAAATAACTACATTTGTAACAACCGGAAAAATTCAACCCATCCAATCATGAAACAACAAAAATCCCCACGCATACTCCTCCTGACAACTCTGATGATGATCGTCCTCACTGCTGTTGCCGGTCCCAAGCCTTTCGAAGGGGTGATTACCTACAAAATCACCTATCCGAATACTAAGATCAGCGAAAGCCAGATGGCGATGTTCCCAAAAATCATGACGATTACAATCAAGGGAGACCGGGCCAAATCAGAGATTCAGACCCCGATGGGACCTCAGATTGAGATCACCAACTACCACGAAAAAACCAAAGTGGGTCTGATCAATATGATGGGACAGAAATATGCGGTAGCTGAAACCACCGATCAGATCCTGGAGGAGATAAAAGACGAACCAACTCCTGACGTCAGGATCACTGACGAAACAAAATCCATCGCAGGATATACCTGTAAAAAGGCCATTGTAACGGTCAACGACAAAGGGAAAACAACCACGTATGAAGTCTGGTTCAATGAAGATTTCGGAGCTGAAAATCCTAATTTTGACAGCCCTCTTTACAAAGATATAAAAGGTGTTCTGCTTGAGTTCTCTATGATTACACCCCAGTTTACAATGGTGTTCACAGCGATCTCTGTTGAGAAACAAACCATCTCAAATAAAGAGTTTGATGTTCCTGCTGATTATACGGTAACAACGAAAGAGGAACTGCAATCCAAACTGGGTAGCGGTATGTAATGAATCGCAATGGCAAAACAGGCGAAACCGAAGAAGGAACCTAAGAATTCGAAAGAAGAGCTGACGAAAGAGGAGCTTTCCAAAAGGGATCAGAAACTCAGGATACTGGGTCTGTTCCTCCTTATTTTCGGTTTGTTTCTCCTGTTTTCATTTATCTCCTGGTTTCAGTCGTGGAAAGCCGACTATAATTTCTCCGACACAATTTTTAAACACTTCACCTTCAGTTATTTCGTTGACAAACATGTTGCTGTCGAGAACTGGATGGGCAAAACAGGGGCGATTGTATCCTACCTTTTCATCACTAAATGGTTCGGCATCTCTTCCCTTTTTATCGTATTGGTCATCCTCGTGACCGGAGCTCACCTCTTTTTTCATTACAAGAAGATTCCCCTCTTTACCACCTTGAAATACTCCTTTTTCGGCATTTTGTGGGTGCCTGTTTTTCTGCGCCTGCTAGTTCCTTCTTCCGATATCCTGAGTGGGATCTATGGTTACCAGATGAATGTATGGTTGATGGAATACCTTGGCTTCTCAGGATTGGTTTTGTTACTTATTTTCACGGGACTTAGCTTCTCCATCATGGCCTTCAATATCCCTTTCAGGTGGATAAAATCTGTGAAGCAACAGATCAAAGAACCCGGCATGATGGAAACCAGCAAGCCGCCAGACCCCTTTCAGCCGTTAGTTAATCCGGTTGCCGATTTGCCGGAACCTGATCCGGCGGATGACGGCTTTTTACCCACATCTCCTCATGCCGATATTGAACTGCAAATTGAACACCCTTCAGGAGAAACTGATGAAACTTCCCCGGATGGAGAGCATTTCGGCATCGAAACCCTGTATGATCCTACCCTGGAGCTGAGAAACTACAAATTTCCGCCGCTGAAACTACTCAATGACTACGGAGGTGAATCGCTGAATGTGAACAAAGATGAACTGGAGGCAAATAAGGACCGGATCGTTGAGACACTCAGCAACTACGATATCAGGATTCAGAAGATCAAAGCGACTATCGGACCCGCTGTTACCCTCTATGAAATTGTTCCTGAAGCCGGAATCCGGATCTCACGCATCAAAAACCTGGAAGATGATATCGCCCTTAGTCTGGCTGCATTGGGTATCCGGATCATTGCACCCATACCGGGAAGAGGTACCATAGGGATTGAGGTCCCCAACCAAAACCCGGAGATTGTCTCTATCAAATCCCTTCTGGCCTCCGAAAAATTCCGGAATTCACCGTTTGAATTACCGTTTGTCCTCGGAAAAACCATCTCCAATGAGACCTTCATCGCTGACCTCACCAGAATGCCACACCTCTTGATGGCCGGAGCTACCGGTCAGGGGAAATCGGTTGGACTGAATGCGATCATCACCTCCTT
Source organism: Bacteroidales bacterium (assembly GCA_016926765.1). Classification (GTDB taxonomy): domain Bacteria; phylum Bacteroidota; class Bacteroidia; order Bacteroidales; family FEN-979; genus QYOJ01. Next base: position 15,666 of record JAFGNY010000277.1, read on the forward strand.
TTTATATAAGAAGCACCCGGCGACAGTCAAGTTCGTTCTGATTGACCCGAAGAAAGTAGAACTCACCCTCTACTCCAAAATTGAAAGGCATTACCTCGCCAAGCTACCGGATTCGGATGATGCCATCATTACCGACACCAAGAAAGTGATCAGAACCCTGAATTCACTGAATATCGAGATGGATTCAAGGTACGATCTCCTTCGGGACGCCCAGGTAAGAAATGTGAAAGAGTACAACGAGAAATTTCTTAACCGGAAGCTAAACCCCAACGAAGGACACAAGTTCCTGCCCTATATCGTTGTCATTATCGATGAATTTGCCGACTTGATCATGACAGCCGGCAGAGAGATTGAAACGCCTTTGACAAGGCTGGCCCAACTGGCTCGCGCCACCGGCATCCACCTGATTATCGCTACCCAACGGCCATCAGTAAACATCATCACCGGTACGATCAAAGCCAACTTCCCTGCCCGTATTGCCTTCCGGGTAATTTCGAAGATCGACAGCCGTACCATCCTCGACAGCAGCGGAGCAGACCAACTAATCGGACGGGGTGATATGCTGCTCTCTACCGGCAGCGATCTGATCAGGCTGCAATGTGCTTTTGTGGATACACCTGAAGTGGACAAAGTAACTGAATATATCGGATCGCAGCGCGGCTACCCGGATGCTTTCGACCTCCCCGAGTATTATGATGAAGAAAATGGAAGTGGGAAAGAGTTTGACCCAAACGAACGGGATGAACTCTTTGCAGAAGCTGCACGCCTGGTTACCCAGCATCAGCACGGCTCCACCTCCCTGATCCAGCGGAAACTTAAACTTGGATACAACCGGGCGGGACGCATCATCGATCAGCTGGAAGCTGCCGGTATCGTAGGGACGTTTGAAGGCAGTAAAGCCAGGGATGTTAAATTCAAAGATCTCGGCGCCCTGGAAGATTACCTGAGAAATATGACTGAAAATTAAATAATTAAAACGATGAAAACATTGCTTGGACTAATTCTTACCCTCGGTTGCCTGAATGTGTTTGCGCAAAAAGATGACAAAGCGGAAACGCTATTGGCAGAGGTTAGTAATAAAACGAAAACCTACTCCTCTTTCAAAGCTGATTTCACCTATTCAATGGATAACAAAACGGCTAAAATCCATGAGACAAAAACAGGGACACTCCTGGTCTCCGGTCAAAAGTACAAAGTGAGTATTGCCGGGCAGGAGGTATTTTGCGACGGGGAGAAAGTGTGGACCTATATCGGTGAATCGAACGAAGTACAGATCAATGAGATGGACACCCGAAAAGAAGCCATCACCCCAACCAATATTCTGACATCCTATAATGCCAATTACCAATCCCGTATGATCCAGGATAACGATGCGGCAGACCCGAATCTACAGGCAGTTGAACTGATTCCTTTTACCCAGGGAAATTTCGAAAAGGTCATCGTAATTATCGATACAAAGCTGAAGCAAATCAAGTCCTTCAAGCTATTCGACAAGAGCGGGAATGTCTTTACATACAAAGTCACCCGTTTTCAAACGGATGTCCCGGTAAAAAATTCCGATTTTATATTCAATGAAGCGAATTACAAAGGCATTGAAGTGATTGATATGAGATAGTGATGTTTTACCCCAAGGTGCATGATCCCATCCTGTTAAAGGAGATCTCCACTGAGATCCGCCGCTCTGTAATCAAGTCGCTTACCCTTGCCGGATCGGGTCATCTTGGAGCATCTCTGGGATTAGCCGATTTGTTTACTTGCCTCTACTTTGCTATCCTGAACCACGACCCTGATGACCCCAAATTTTCGGACAGAGACCGGTTGATTCTCTCTATCGGACATGTGGCCCCCCTCCTCTATACAACCCTTGCCCGTGTAGGATATTTCCCTGAAAAAGAGCTGGAAACACTTCGCAAGCTTGGAAGCAGGCTTCAGGGCCATCCGGGACGGGAACATGGACTTCCAGGGTTGGAATTATCTGCCGGTTCTCTTGGACAGGGCCTCTCGGTGTCTGTTGGCCGGGCACTTGCAGGAAAGATGAATGGGAACAGTTGGCGGGTCTATTGCATTCTTGGCGATGGTGAACTTCAAGAGGGATCGGTGTGGGAGGCAGCCATGTCAGCCTCCCATCTGAAGCTGGATCACCTGATTGCAATCGTTGACAGGAATGGTGTTCAGATTGACGGAAAGACAGAAGCGATCATGGCGCTTGAACCCTTGAAAGAGAAGTGGAAAGCCTTTGGATGGGAGGTGGTGGAATGTGACGGAAATAACCACCAGGATTTGATTTCCAGTTTTCACCTTGCACAGCAGGTGGTTGGAAAACCAACGGTTATTATCGCCTATACAAAGATGGGCAAAGGCGTGCCGATGATTGAAGGGGATCATCGCTGGCATGGGAAAGCCCCTTCAGAAGAAGAATCATCCCTCTTTCTGAAACAACTTGAAGAGACGACGGCAGGATGACTAAGCAATACATCAACAGGGGTGACAGGCCCACCAAAGAGGGATTCGCGGAAGGACTTCTGGCTTCCGGAATCCGGCATCCGGAAGTAATGGTTATCGGTGCGGATATTACCGCTTCGGTGGGCGCAAACCTTTTTGCACAACGCTTCCCCAATCGGTTTATCTCCCTGGGAATTGCTGAACAAAATTGTATGGGAGTTGCTGCCGGGCTTGCGTTGGAAGGTAAAATCCCCGTCTTTGCCACATACGGTGTGTTTGCTGCTCTGCGAACGACCGATCAGATCCGGGTATCGGTCTGTTACAACAACCTTCACGTTGTCATCGGGGGAGCCCATGCCGGACTTTCCGTTGGCGCCGACGGAGCCACACACCAGGCTCTGGAAGACCTTGCAGTGATGAGGGTGCTACCCAACATGACCGTTTTGTCACCTTGTGATGCAACTCAAACCAAGATCGCTGTTCAGCAGGCGATTCATCAGGTAACCGGACCAGTCTATATTCGCTTCGGACGGGCTCCTGTGTCTGACTTTACCAGAGACAACCAGGTAGTTGAAGTGGGTAAAGGGCAACTCCTCCATCCCGGGAACGATCTCACCATTATCGCAACCGGACATATGGTATGGGAAGCTCTTCAGGCAGCTTACCTTCTGCAGGAGGAGAAAATCAGCGTGAGGGTCATCAATATCCACACCGTTAAACCAATCGACCAGGAGATCATTGTCATGGCTGCCCGTGAAACACATGCCATCATTACCGCTGAAGAGCATCAGGTAACAGGAGGATTGGGAGGAGCTGTCGCTGAAGTTTTAGGCAGGGAGTATCCGGTCCCGATGCGATTGATCGGTATGCCCGACCGCTTCGGAGAATCAGGCGAACCGGCAGAATTGATGAAAAAATTCGGGCTGACAGGGCAGACGATCATCCAGACCGCAAAAGAGTTGCTTGAACTCAAATCCAAATGATAGAAAACGTTGTTCTCTGACGGACATCTTTGTGGATCATAAATCTGTGATGTCAGAGGTCTTTGAACAACTCCTGAGGATATTCAACTGCAGCAAGAAACAACCCCGCAGCAGGAACTGATTCGCCGGCACAGGAACGGTTTTTCCCTGCAACAATCTGCCTGAAGTCGTCGAAGGTGATTTTCCCTTTCCCCATCTCAAGAAGTGTCCCTACGATCGCCCGTACCATATTCCGGAGAAACCTGTCGGCACGAATCGTAAAGACGAGTTGATCACCCTTCTGCTCCCACCTGGAGTATGTTACGCTGCAGATGTTGGTCTTTGTATCGGTATTGACTTTTGAAAAGGAGGTAAAATCGCTGGTTGACAAGAGAAAATCAGCTCCTTTGTTCATCAGATCAACATCCAGATCTCCGAAGAGGTAATAGCTATAGTTGACCTGAAAAGGATCTTTCCTTCGTGTGATAACATAGTAATAGGTTCTGGCTATGGCACTGAACCTGGCATGAGTTCCCGGTTTGACAGGAAAAATATCAAAAATAACAATGTCACTTTCAAGAAAGCCGTTTAACTGGCAGATAAGTTTCTGGCAATGTTGCCAATCCAGCTGACGGGGAATCTCAAAATGGGCAAAAAATTCCCGTGCATGGACCCCGGTATCGGTACGACCACATCCGGTCACGTTAACTGACTCCCTGAGAATCATCGAACAGGCATCATTGAGCACCTGCTGTACCGTCAACGCATTCTTCTGGATCTGCCAACCATGATAACGGGTGCCGTCAAATGCCAATCTGATGAAATAACGTGTTTTCACGATACAAAAGTGAAAATTATTCTTTAGATTTACCTCCACTCACCTTTTTCATTCGCTTAGGAAGTTTCTTCATTGTTTAATTTTTCACAATAATCGGACATTTTTTGATAAAACTACGACAGAATCTTACCATAATACATAAAATTTTTCTAATTTTGCGCCCAGTTGTTAGTTTATTAACAAAAGACAAATTGCACCAATATGACAAATGAACATCTAATCAGAGATTTAGTTAAAAAACACGGCAGAAGCAGGGTTGCGTTGTTGCCAATTTTACAGGGTGTTGTAGATGCCAATAATTTCATCTCAGACTCAGATATGGTCGAGATTGCCAAAGAGCTTGACCTATCGGCTGCCCAGGTTTTCGGGACAGCGACCTTTTATTCGTTTTTGTCGACTGAACCTCTTGGGAAGTATGTTATCCGCGTATGTAAAACCATCACCTGCGACATGCATGGTAAAAAGCAGATTGTTCAGACAATTGAAGAGATGCTCAAGGTGAAAGTGGGAGAGACAACTCCAAATAAGAAATTTTCACTTCTTGAAACGAACTGCCTCGGCTGGTGTCATGAAGGGCCAGCGATGCTGATTAATGAAAAGCCTTTCACCGGACTTACCCCCGAACGGGTTCATGACATCATAAGCGAGTACATCAGTAAGTCATAACAATTAAAGGAGATAAACCTATGTCAGAATCAAAACTGAAAAGAGTAGACCTCATTTTCGGCGAATATTCAAACACAAAATACAAAGTGCTTGCCGATACCCTCAAGCGGAGAAACGAGGATATCCTGGAAGACCTGATGGAGTCGGGACTTAAGGGCCGTGGAGGAGCCGGCTTTCCAACCGCCATGAAATGGAAACTTGCTGCCGACGCACCATCAGATACAAAATATGTTATCTGCAATGCCGATGAGGGAGAACCCGGAACTTTCAAAGACCGGGAGATCCTTTCTCGGGTTCCCCGGAAGGTTTTCTCAGGGATGGCTATCTGCGGAAAGGTAATCGGAGCCCAAAAAGGATACATTTACCTTCGGAGCGAATACAAATTCCTCCTGCCGGAACTGACGCGCGAACTGGAGATGTTTCATGAACACATCGGAAAAATGGGTTTCGATTTCCCGATTGAGATCAAATTGGGGAGTGGGGCATACATCTGCGGAGAAGAGAGCGCTCTTTTCGAGTCTATGGAAGGGTTCCGCGGGGAACCAAGGAACAAACCACCCTACCCCACCACACATGGTTTCATGGGGAAACCAACGGTAATCAATAATGTTGAGACGTTTGTGAATGTTGTAATGATCATGCGTCTCGGGCCTGTTCAGTTCAAATTGTTAGGGACAACCGATTCACGCGGATCGAAAGTCTTCTCGGTTTCCGGTGATACGCCTATTCCGGGCATCTATGAACTGGAGCTTGGTATGCCTCTCGACCGGTTTGTTGAAGAGTTCGGCGATGGAGATACGAAAGCGGTTCAGGTAGGAGGTGCATCCGGTTTCTGTGTACCACGGAAAAAATTCAAGGATACGATTATCGGATTTGAAGGTGTCCCTACAGGAGGATCGATGATGCTCTTTAACAGTTCGCGATCCATGTATAATGTACTTCATAACTACCTTGACTTCTTTGAAGAAGAATCGTGCGGCCAGTGCACTCCCTGCAGAGTGGGTTGTCAGCAGCTTCGCAAAGGAATTGTGGCAGTAAAAAAGGGAGATAAAAAAGCAGGCTACCTTGATCAGTTACTGAAGCTATCAGAGAGTATGAAGATCACGGCAAAATGTGGCCTTGGGCAATCGGTTGCTAATTCATTCTCTTCCATTGTAAATAACTTCAAGGAAGAGATGATTTACTAGTCAGTGTTTAACCTGAAAATAAGGAAATAAAATATGTCTAAGAAAATAAATTTAACCATCGACGGAATTAATGTCTCGGTTGACCCGGGCACAACCATTTTGGATGCTGCCCGAAAGCTAAACATCCATATCCCAACGCTCTGCTACCACGAAGACCTCTGTGTTGCGGGAAACTGCCGGGTATGTGTGGTTGAACAGGAAAATTCCAGGACACTGCCCGCTTCCTGTGCCACGCCTGCCGCAGAAGGAATGGTGATCCACACCAATAGCGGAAAAGTTCGTGTTGCCCGGAAACATATTGTTGAGTTGCTGCTGTCAGAACACAATGCCGACTGCACAAAATGTTATAAAAATGGCAATTGCGAACTTCAATCCCTTGCATCCCAAATGCTTACAGGAGACCATATGTTCCTCGACCTGGTCCCTGACAAACATTATACTATCGATATGTTCAACTCTGCCATCGTTAAGGATGACAGTCGTTGCATCCGCTGCCAGCGGTGTGTAAGGACCTGTGAAGAGTTGCAGAGCGTCAGCGCACTGAGCGTCGCCTACCGGGGAAACAACATGAAGATTTCGACCTTCTTCGAACACCCCCTCTTTGAAGTAGTGTGTACAAATTGCGGCCAGTGTGTGAACCGTTGTCCGACCGGAGCGCTGATTGAGCGGAACTACGTTGACCAGGTATGGGACGCCATCTACGATCCTGCGAAACATGTCGTTGTACAAACGGCGCCAGCAGTCCGTATTGCCCTCGGGGAAGCCCTTGGAATGCCTCCAGGTATGATTGTAACGGGAAAGATGGTTACTTCCCTGAAACGGTTAGGGTTCGATGCAGTTCTGGATACCGATTTTACAGCCGACCTTACCATCATTGAAGAGGGGTACGAACTTGTTGAAAGACTTAAACGGGCTCTCGTAGATAAAGACCCTGAAGTTGCCTTGCCTATGGCTACTTCCTGTTCTCCGGCCTGGATAAAATTCCTCGAACATACCTACCCCGATCTCCTTCCAAATCTTTCGACATGTAAATCACCCCAACAGATGTTTGGTGCGCTGGTTAAAACCTATTACGCACAAAAGAAGAAGCTGGATCCGAAAAACCTGGTCTCTGTTTCGATTATGCCCTGTACGGCGAAAAAATTTGAAGCCGATCGCCCGGAGATGCGTTCCAGCGGATACAAAGACGTAGACTATGTGCTCACCACACGCGAACTAGCGATCATGATTACTCAGGCCGGGATGGAATTTGATAAACTCCCTGAAAGCCATTTTGATAACATCATGGGGATGTCAACCGGTGCAGCAGTGATCTTCGGTACCACCGGGGGCGTGATGGAAGCTGCTATCAGGACCGTATATGAAGTTGTTACGGGACGTGAAGTGCCTTTTGAAAGTCTCAACATTACACCGGTTCGCGGAACCGAAGGAGAAGTAAGAGAAGCCTCGTTACTGATTACAGGAACCAAACCGGAATTCAAATTCCTGGAAGGTGTTGAACTCAAATGTGTTGTTGCCAACGGCCTGGCCTATGCCAAAAAAGTGATGCAAAATGTCAAGGATGGAAATGCCAACTACCACTTCATTGAAATCATGGCCTGTCCCGGTGGTTGCCTTGGTGGCGGAGGACAGCCAATTCCTACAAATAAAGAGATCCGTGCCAAAAGGACACAGGCTATTTACGAAGAAGATCTTGGGATGCCATTGAGAAAATCTCATGATAATCCGGAAGTCCAGGAATTGTACAGGGATTTTCTGATCAAACCTCTTGGACATAAATCACACGAACTACTCCATACTCACTATACTCCGCGAAAGCGATACTAACTTTTGCAAAAGCACCGGATCTGGTGCCTTTACAAAAACACTCTGCAGGGGCTGCCATTTTTCGGGCAGCCTCTTTTTTTTGTACTTTTACTATCACGTATCCATACGAATCTGTATGATGTTGCCTCCGATTGCCATTTACTGTTCCTCGGGAAGCTGGGGCGGACTAGAACTGAATACTGTCCGGCTTGCGCAATGGCTCAGTGAACGGGATCATTCGATCACCCTTTTCTGCCTTCAGGATTCCCCTCTCGCAACGTTTGCCTCCTCCCTGAACATCCCATCCCGGCTGATAGCCAGACATAAAAGGTATTTCGATGTATCAAAGGCTCTGCTTGTCAAACGTTCACTGGATCAACTCAACATCCGGATCTTACTGCTGGTAGATAACCATGACCTGGACTTCGGAGTGCTGGTGAACCTGTTATGCCGCAAACGGATCCGATTGATCTATCAGCAACATATGCGAATTGGTATCTCCAAGAAAGATCCGATACACACATTCCGTTTTCGTCAACTGGATGCCTGGATCACATTACTGCCCTATATGAAAGAGGAGATTCTTGCGAATACCCGTTTTCCTGAGGAACGAATCCATCTGATTCCTCTGGGTATCGATGCAACATCCCTTCGGGCATCTCTTCCGGATAAACAGGCAGCCAGAAACTATCTTAACCTGCCTGCCAGCCAAATGATCATGGGAATCCTGGGACGCCTGGATCGACAGAAAGGACAGCATCTGGTGATTGAAGCACTTCGCAGATTAAAGCAAAAAGGGGTATCCATTCTCCTGCTGATTATGGGAGAATCTACCAGGGATGAAGGAGAAGACTATCTGAATGAATTGCATCAGATGGTCTCTTCATCAGGATTGCAGGATGATGTTTTCTTCCGCGGATACGAGCAGAATGTCTCCTGGTTTTATGCAGCGGTGGATCTCTTCATCCTTGGTTCGTTTGAAGAAACATATGGGATGGTAACCATCGAAGCAATGGTGTGTGGGGTTCCGGTGATAGGATCCCGGGCAGGAGGAACACCTGAATTACTGGGCAATGGGAAATACGGATGGCTCTATCAGACAAAAGACCCGGTAGATTTAGCAAATACAATCAACCGGGCACTTGAAGATCCTCAACGCTTAAAGCAGGTTTCAGAACGTGCACAACACTATGCCTATTCAGCTTTCCCCCATACCAAAGAGTGCATCAGTATTGAAACCTTAATACAATCCCTGGATTAATTCACAGGTTCCTCCGGAGTCTCTTCCTTTTCAACGTTCTGTTCAATAAAAACCTCCTTCTTCAATTGTGGCTGGGTAGGAGGAGGAGGTGGTGGTGGTGGAGGAGGAAATACTTCATCTCCTTGTTTCCATATAATGATATTTTCGTCATGATTAAAAATGGCATCGTCAGAAACCTCGATCGTAATCCGCTTCCCATTCTTGGTTTCCTTGATTTTGTAACTTGTAACTGCATTCATGGGGATATCCCCCAGAACATCGGATAGAGTTTCACCTCTTTTTGGAGCAACAATGCGAACGGGATCGCGCACCAGATCAGACTGGCCGGCGAATTTCCAATTGCCACGTCGGCCGTACTGTTCATAGTAACGGGGTTCGTTTGCAGTCCGGTAATGATATCTCATCCGGGGTGAATGAAGGCAGGCCTTCTGGATTTCGAATTGGGCTTCCTGAATGGCTTTTTCCATCTCTTCCCCGTCGAGTTCAAGCTCCAGCTCTTCCAGATAGTTCTCCATATCCTGCATTTTCATCTCATACTTCTGCATGGCCTTTTGGAACTTAGCCATATCTAAATCATTGTCGATGACAAATGTGGTATCGATGGTAAAAGACTCCCCTCCCTCATCCGAGTCTACTTTGATCTTAATAACCTTGTGTGGTTTCTTAGCCAGCGTATCCTGTGCCTTCAGGAGGCCAGAAGAGAGGCTTATCATGGCAAAAACCAGAATAAAAGGCAGAACCTGCCTGGGAATAAAAGCTACTTTTTTCATAATTTTAATGGTTAAGGGTGAACAAATCTACTGAATTCGCATGCATTGGTTACGCAAAACTATTCAGGATATGAACTCGTTCGTGTTAAGAGGTCGTTAAAGTTGGTTAACAAAACGTTAATTATCTAATTACGAACCATTTGATTTATTAATTTTGACGAATGAATAAAAACTGGCTCTCCCTGATTATTCTTTTTATCTGTCTCGCTCTGGCAGGGATCATCGTAGTCCAATACCTGTGGATCAGGAATGCAATGGCTATCAGGGAAAACCAGTTTAATCAGCGTGTGAACGACGCTCTCGGAACGGCTGTTACGCGACTTGAAACCAACGAAAACATATCGCTCCTCAGCGCACGTCTCGTTTCTGATAGTATTCTCAATCTCATCCAGAGTTATGCCAAAGACAGTCTGGTCCTGATTCAGGATCAGATTGACGGCGACCAGCTTCATAATGCACTCAGTGGTTTCTCCTTTAGTTCTGTCGATCAACGAATTATCCGGACAGATCCGAAAATAAAAAAACAGTTTGCAACCCAACCCCGACTGGACTACGAGAAACAGTTAGCAATCCAATCCCGTCTGGAATATGAGAAAATGCTTCAGGAACAGGAGGTTTCCAAGAGAGAGCAGGAAAATATAGAAATTCTCTTGAATCAGCTCTATGACCAGCCAATCCAGGAAAACGATTGGGTGACAGTTCAGTTTGAATGGGAAACCAGTCAGATTCAACGACTTGATTCCGTTTGGGTGGTCCAGGAGCAATTGATTCAACACTACGGTAATGAGGAGAGGAATCCGAGACGTTCCCAATACAGAAAACCCGCAGATCGCAACGATCCTGCTTATGGCGGATCAAGAACTATGGTCATTCAGCAAACCGAGGAGCCAGGCTACACGGGGAGTTTTCATTTTCGGAGTATCCCTCCTACCCCTGTTGTCATTGTTCCTCCGCCACCTCCTGCACCCGCCCCAACACAGGCTTCAAGAATTCTTGAAGAAAAAATCAAACGGCTGGATAAACGTGCTTCGCAACTACAGGATCTTATCCAGCGAATGGCCGTAGAATTTGAAGAGATACCGAAAACAGTTGAATCCAGAATTGACAAAACCCTTCTTGAAAACACACTTAAATCTTCTCTTGCCGACAAGGAGATTACCATTCCTTTTGAATTTGCTGTTTTTTCATCCCAGAATGATACGAACCCAATATGTATCCGGTCTCAAGGATATATTGACTCCCATGAGGCAGCAGACCATCTGGTCTCTCTCTTTCCTAATGATGTAATTGAAAAACCTGACCAGCTTCTGGTCTACTTTCCGGGACAAAAACGTCATATTTTGAAATCGTTATCCGTACTGATGATGGGCTCCATCCTTTTTACACTTATCATTGGTTTATCATCCGGGTTAAGCATCTTCGTCATCGTCCGGCAAAAGAAGATCTCGGATATCAAAACGGATTTCATCAATAATATGACACATGAGTTTAAAACGCCTATTGCTACCATTTCCATCGCTGCCGATTCGATTAACAACCCAAAGGTAATTGGTTCTCCCGAACAGATTAAATCGTATACACGAATTATCAAAGAAGAAAATATCCGGATGAATACCAGGGTTGAACAGGTACTCCAGATGTCGCTGCTTGATAGCCGGGATTTTAAACTTCATCTGGAGCCGTTAAATCTCCATGAGCTGATCAGTCGTACCGTAGATCATTTCAGACTCATCGTCGAGAAACGGGGAGGTACTATTGAGACCCGGTTTGAAGGATCGAACCCGTTCGTTCTGGCAGATGAAGGGCATATGAGGAATGTCCTGATGAACCTGTTGGATAATGCAAATAAATATTCCGTTGCCCAACCCAATATTATCATCAGCACAGGGAATCTTCCGGGTTATTTTTTCTTCTGTGTTGAAGACAAAGGAATCGGGATGAACCAGGATATCCAGAAAAAAGTATTCGAAAAGTTTTTCAGGGTAACTACAGGGAATGTTCATAATATCAAAGGATTTGGTTTGGGTTTAAGTTATGTCAAAGCGATTATACTGGCTCACAAGGGTGAAATTCAGCTGAAAAGTGAGTCAGGAAAAGGAAGCAGGTTTGAGATCTCCCTGCCGGTTGGCATAAGGGATAGCGAAAGAGGAATAACATAAATTACCTTCCACTCTCTTCCGGAAGGATGGTCTATTCCTTTCCAGGATGAAAGGAAGGATGTAAATGATTCAAATGATGAATACCGGGACAAAAATATTGCTGGTAGAAGACGATCCCAATTTCGGATCGATCATGAAATCCTATCTCGAACTGAATGAGTATCTCGTCGTTCTGCGGACCGATGGCAAACAGGGGCTTGAAACTGTTAAAGAGGATTCGTTCGATCTCTGTATCCTCGATGTGATGATGCCTGAGATGGATGGATTTACCCTGGCCAGGGAGATCAAGCTGCTTCATCCGGATCTTCCGTTCATCTTCCTGACAGCCAAATCCCTGAAATCGGATATGCTGGAGGGTTTTAAAACAGGTGCTGACGATTACATTACAAAACCCTTTGATTCAGAAGTGCTCCTTTATAAATTAAAAGCTATTCTGAAACGCCATGCCCAAGAGGAAGAGGATGAGAGTAAACTCCTTGTATTTCAGATTGGGAACCTGAGTTTTAATTTCACCCTCCGGACTCTGAGCCATGAAGAACATGTTCAATCCCTTTCACCTAAGGAGGCCAAACTCCTCAAGATGCTTTGTGAATCAAAAGAAGGGATCCTTCTCAGGAAACAGGCTCTGGAAAAAATATGGGGTGATGATAACTACTTCAATGGCCGCAGTATGGATGTCTTCCTGGCTCGCCTCCGGAAATACCTGAAACGGGATCCAGGGGTCGAGATTGTCAACATCCACGGCAATGGTTTTC
>JAFGNY010000278.1 GCA_016926765.1 Bacteroidales bacterium
CCGGCGACATCGGATTAAAGAATCTTCTGACCGGGTTCCAGCCGGAAGCGATATACGGTCAATTGGAAAACATTGTTTATCTCGAGCTTCTTTCACGAGGCTATTCGGTTGACATCGGGAAGCTTTACGATACGGAAGTCGATTTTATTGCTAAACGTGGAGATCAGCGGACATACATCCAGGTGGCATATCTGCTGGCTGACCAAAAGACCATTGACCGGGAATTCGGCAGTCTGGAAAAAATACCCGATAACCATCCGAAACTGGTCTTATCTATGGATCGTTTCCCTATGGGAGGGCGGAATGGCATTCAATGGAAATACCTGATCGATTTTCTGTTGGAACAAGAATAGCTACCCTGGTTACCGGTTCGGTGAAAACCGGGCCACCGAAAAACGGTGGAACCCCTTGATGGTTTTTTCCGATGGGGATCCGGAAACTCCCTGGGGTCTTCCCATGCCATCATCCATCCCTCCACCGGGTCTTCCGCCACCTCCACCACCCCCCGGCATCCCGCTGCCTCCACCTGGCATTCCGCTGCCACGACCAGACCCACCTCCCGGAGGAGGTCCATATCCAGTGTCATCCTGCTGGCGGTCAGTCGATTTGAGTTCGTATCCGAAGGTCAGAACTTCTGATGATTTTTTAGGAGTGGGAAAGGCCGATATGGGGATTGACAGCTCCAGGGTCATTACTCCGGTCGAATCAAGAGCAATGGCGGCTTCGGCCGTCTGGCTTCCGGCAGCAATGGGAAAGATCCCGTTCATACTTCCTGAAAATCCCGACAGATTCATCTCTCCCGAAAACCGCTGGTCGCCGGAGTTTATGGGTTTTCCGGATCCCCGGGGATAATTTCCACCCGTTCCGTCCTTCGTGCTGTTCATCCCGTTTCCCGGAGGGATCCCTCGCATCGGGGCACAGGGGATCCTGACCGAACAAACGGGTTTCTTCTTTCCCGAGGGATCGAACCACAGGGCGATGCCTTCCCGCATTACAGCCTGCTGCTGTTGCTCGGAGAGTAGCCTGAGGCATACATATACCCGCAGACTATCGTTGCCGATGGCATACAGCAGCGAGCCCTCTTTTGAAATATAAAACGTGTTCAATGGCCATTCAGCCGGTATTCCGTCAGATTGCCAATAGGACGGATAGGATTTTTTTCCCCCGGATGCCGCCGAAACGGTCCGGTTACCGGGTCCCGCCAAAAGAAAAACAATGACCGGAAACAGGATCTTTGACTGTATACTGGATAACTGAAGGAGCCCCATAGCGGACCTACACCCGAAAAAGCCTGAAAAAGAGCGCATCATGTGGTCGGATTTTCAAGGCGACGAAAGTATATATTTTCCAGAGCCGTTAGGGAGAAAAATCGGTGAATAGCCGAATTGTATCCCCCGAAAGATCCTTTTTTCTTTCCGGGATATATTCACCGGTAAAAAGAGATTCTTTACCTATTTTTAACTCCCCTGTGCTGATGGTGCCGCTACTTTTAAACCCAAATGCCTGTTTCATCAGGCATCAACCGTTAACACCCCTAGTAGCCACTTAATCCAATACATCATGAACAACCCGCGGATGTTTCTGTTGGTGATCCTCTTCCTGGCAGGATTTCTTCCCTGTTCCCACGCTCAGGAACTGATCATCAGCATGAATGATGGTACCGGACATAAGGAATACTTTGAACCGGTATAAAAAATGACCTTTTCGGACGAAGACCTGAAAATTGTGTATACGTCAGGATCCATTCAACCTTATGCCATTGCCGGCATCCGGAAGATCTATTTTTACGAACCCACTGCGATTACTGAATTAACCGGAGTTTCAAGGAACGGCCTTTTGCTTTATCCGAATCCGGTCAGTACCCGGCTCACCATTCAGGGAATTCCAGCCGGAACCACTCAGGTCGACCTCTTCAACCTCACCGGAATGAGAGTCCTTTCCATTCTGGTAGAAGATGATTCTCCGGTTATAGATGTCACGGGGCTAAAACCCGGATTGTATGTGTTGAAAGCTTCCCATCTCACCGCTAAATTTATCAAACAATGAGCCATCCGTCATTTAGTCAATTTAGCCACAGGACGATCAGAAGCCTCCTGTCGCTCACCATTGTTCTGGGATCGCTTCAGGTGAATGCCCAGGAAAAGATGTTCCTTCATCTAACCAGCCATTCCACCCTGGGAGCTCCCATCGGTTCCACCGACAGCATCTGGTTCAGCAGTGACTCAACGACAGCCTTTTTCCAAATCGGCGATACGCTCGTTCAGCACCTGTTAACAGAGATCGACAGCATCACTTTCGGAGCGCCTTCGGATACTGTTTTCATCGATTACAACGGAGGATGGTTTTCCGTCATCAATCCCTACGCTTTTGAGGGGCTTGATGTGGCTGTCAGTGGCGCTGATGCCATTGTGACCTCCGCCAATGATACGCTGGATGTCGTGTATTGCCTGTCGGGTTCCTCTTCCGACGGCATGTTCAAGCTCTATTCGGAAACCCCATACACCCTTGTACTCAATGGTGTGAATCTGACCAATTCCGACGGGCCCACCATCAACATCCAGGCCAAAAAATCCGGTGAGATTGTGCAGATTGGAGGCACATCGAATACCCTTACCGATGGAGCCGTGTATGCCGATCCCCCCTCGGGTGAAGACCAGAAAGGAGCCTTTTTCAGCGAAGGAGCACTGCAATTCTCGGGAAGCGGAGCCCTGACCCTGACCGCCTCCGGTGATGGCATCGATGGCGATGAGGGCGAAGTCATGATATCGGGAGGAACAGTAGAGATAGAGGTTCCCGGTGATGCCTGCAAAGGGATCAAAACCGATCTGGCCATCAACCTCAACGGGGGTACTGTCAACATTCTCAATTCCGGGGATGCCGTTCTCGAAGCCTCCGGAGCGGGGTACGATCCCTCTTACTGTACCGCGGTGAAATCCGACGACGACATAGTGGTCAACGGAGCCACCGTCACGATCGAATCCACCGGTATGGCTGGCAAAGGATTCTCGGCCGACGACGGGATCAAATCGGAATACCTGATTGAAACCGACAACGCAACCCTCTCTATCACCAGTTCGGTGGAAGGATTGGAGGCTCCCTTTATCAACATCAACAGCGGAACCGTAGAAATCAAATCTTCTGACGACTGCATTAACACCACATTTGGACTTGGAGGGGAGTTGGATGACGGTAGCCTGCTTCAGATTACCGGAGGACTCATATCGTTGAACACCACCGGAGGCGACGGGATCGACTCCAATGGCGATATCCTGTTCACCGGAGGCGTCTATTCGGGCGGCACATTCAAAAAATCGTTTACCATCAACTCAAAGATCACCCAGGTGACCTTTTAATCATCTTACCTGATTATCTTTGCAGCAGGCAGTTATCCGTATGATAAGACCCGGCATCTTCGGAAGGAACGTTCAGGTTTTGATCCATATCCTGGCATGGATCATCCTGTTCACCTTTCCATTGATCCTCATCACCCGGGATGAAGGAAGGGAGAGTCGTTTCCTGCTGATCAACTATGTGCAGACCCTGTTTTACTGCTGTATCTTCTATGTGAACTACCTGTGGCTGATACCCAGGCTGTTTTTCCGGCAAAAGCGGCTGGTTTACCTGCTGGTGGCTGTTCTGCTGATTGTGGCAGCTGCCCTGCTCACTGAAGGGATTTCGGGATCCCTGTTTTCACCGCGACTGGAGGAGGGCCGGTTTCACGGCCCTCCTCCAGGTGGACCGGGGCCTGACAAAATCACAGGACTACCCGTCATGCCTGATATTCCCGCCGGAACGACTACGGGAGGAGGCCCACATCCGGTAGAGAAAAAACCGGCGCCCTCGAAGGGATGGCCGGTCTATAACTTCATCCTGATCTCCGCACTGGTCACCGGAGTGAGTCTCGGGTTACGGTTTTCCGGGCAGCTCATACAAAAGGAGAAAGAGCGGAAAGAGGCGGAAAAGGAAAAGATCAATACCGAACTGACCATGCTAAAGCACCAGATCAACCCACATTTTCTCTTCAACACTCTGAATTCTATTTATAGCCTGGCTCTGCTGAAAAGCGATCAGACCGCCGAAGCCGTGATGAAACTTTCCGACATGATGAGATATGTGATCCAGGATGTAAAGTCCGACCGCGTACCCCTGGGGCTCGAAACCTGTTATATCGGTCATTACGTGGAATTGCAGCGACTTCGGCTGGCCGGGAATATGGATATTTTATTTGATGTTGAGGGCAACCTTCAGCCCTATCGCATCGCTCCGATGATCCTGATCCCGTTCGTGGAGAACGCCTTCAAATACGGCACTACCAGCCACGGCAACGCAACTATCCTGATCGGAATCAGGATGGAAGAGCCGGTGTTGCATTTCAAGGTTTCCAACCAGATCTTTGAAGGCCGGGAACAGAACGAAACCTTTGGCATCGGTGTCCGGAACACACGGAAACGGTTGCAATTAATCTATCCTGGTCAACACGAGCTCCGGCTGATCAACAATGGTCATGTCTATGTGGTTACCCTGACGATCCGCCTGAAATGATCCGCTCTATTGCCATCGATGACGAACCACTTGCCCTGGAGGTGATCCGTACCTTTTGTTCGGATACCCCCGCTGCTGTCGATTGACGCTTTGTTTACTGACCCGTTTCAGGCATTAACCTACCTGAAAACCCATCCGGTGGATCTGTTGTTTCTCGACATCCAGATGCCCGACATCAGCGGTATCCGCTTCTTCCATGGGTTGGAGAAGAAACCAGCGGTCATCTTCACAACAGCCCACCCGCAATACGCGGTTCAGGGGTTTGACCTGGAAGCCATTGATTATTTAGTCAAACCAATCAAATTCGAACGCTTTATGAAGGCTGTCAGGAAAGCAGATCATATATTATTTCCTCCGGATTCCCCGTCAGTTTCTGAAGAGGAGGCGTCGCTGTTTGTAAAATCGGGGTACGAATCGGTAAGAATCAGATTGAAGGACATTGCATACATCGAGGCTCTCGACGATTACAGTAAGTTTATCCTGACAGGCTCAGAGAAACCTCAGGTTCTCACCCTTATGACCCTGAAAGCCATTTCGGAAAAGTTGCCGTCAGGCCGTTTTATGCGGGTTCACCGGAGTTATATTGTCCCACTCAGCAAAATCACCTCTGTAAGGGGGAAATCCATACGGGTAGGAAATAACAGAATCCCGCTGGGAGAAACCTATGCCGATGAAATCCATGCGTGGATGAAGGGAGGGAAGCGGGATACCTGATGCGGGATTCTTATTATTTTCACGGGAAAAACCGGTCTGGAAAAGACAATTCGGCTGACCATGCTGACCTCTGCAATGAATTGGTTAACTATCATTGCTTCCGGAATTTTGATCGGTATTCTGTACAGGAAGTGAATGAACACGTTCGAACCTGACAACCGGCAGGATCATGCATCACCCTCTTCAAAAAAGTTTGTAAAAACAGGAAATAAAGATACATCCGGTTGAACAGGTGCAACCATGATGATCACGTTGTTGTTTAAACGGAATATTTTTTTTAGTTTTGTACAAAGTTATACGTTGAAAGTTTGCTTTACAAAAAACACTAACGATAAGTATACTTTCCTAAAGCCCTTTCTATGAAAAAATTTCTTTACTGTTTGGTTTTTCTCGGCCTGGTTTCTCCCACGCGTTCGCAGGAGAAATCCTATGATACAACGGCTATCGTGATCCTCGACCATATGAGCGCCATAATCGGGGATCTCAGTTCCTGCTACTTCAGACTGAGTTCAGAGAGTGATGGATATGATCCGGATTTCGGTCTTCTTACCAGTCACAGGGTCAGTAATGTATGGTTTTCGGGCCCGGACAGGATGTTGGTAGAGTCGTGGGGAGATAAGGGACACCGTGGATACTGGTATAATGGTCAAACGCTTACATGGTATTCTTTCACAGAGAATAATTATGTTGTCATCAACGTCCCGGATCAGACCATTGTCATGATGGATTCGGTAAACCAGATTTATGGGATTGATTTCCCTGCAGCCGACTTTTTCTACCCGACCTTCACAGATGACCTCATTGAACAGAGCGATTACATCTCCTATCAGGGGAAGACCATCATCGATGGGCAGTCCTGTTTCCAGATTGTGGCGAGGAACGAGAAAATGACAGTACAGATATGGATCACGGATGAAGTGTTGTTTCTTCCCTTGAAAATGGTAATTGGATATCATGGTGAATCTCATATTCAGCGATATGAAGTAACATTTCTGGATTGGAAGATCAATCCGGGACTTCCGGATGCCCTGTTCGAATTTGCACTTCCACCCGGGGCCCACCAGGTATCCATACTTCCGGGGAAATAACGTATACATTCAGTAATTAACACGTAGGTTATGAAAACAGTTATCGTTCAAAGCATATCCCTGATCATATTCATTCTGGCATTTGTGATCATCTGTATTCCCGAACCTGTTCAGGCTCAGCGAATGGGCCATGGAGGGGGCGGAAGCCGGATAGGAAGCGGAGGAGGATCACGGATGAGCAGTGGGGGATCTGGTACAAACCGTTCAATAAACGGTGGTAGCAGGACATCTTCCGCAAGACCTCCCGCCAGCTCGGTATCGGACAGATCATCCACAGGATCCCATAATTTCAATACTGAAAATCGTCAGGGAACCGGAACCAGCAATGTTACTACCGGGAACCGGCAGGGTAACACCGTCAACAATATCAATGTCAATACCGGTAACAGAACCAATGTTGGAAATATCAACATTAACAACAGCCGTACAGTAGTCGTGCGGCCAAATCCACGTCCTTACCCCCGGCCTCCTTACGTTTACGGCGGATTCAGGTATTCCTGTTATCACCCCTATGCCTATCATCCTTTTCATCCTTTTTATTGGGGGCCGATGTGGCATCCCTGGGGCTTTTTCGTGACCACACTGGCTGCTACTGCTATCATCGTAAATGTTGCCAGTCAGCAGTATTATTATGACCACGGGGTTTATTATGTGCCGGTCAGCGGAGGCTATACGGTTGTAGAAGCGCCTCCCGGTGCGACTATCAAGGTACTGCCCGAAGGAACAGAAACAGTCGTGGTGAACGAAACCACGAACAATTACTATTACGGGGGCACATATTACGAAAAATCAGATAGTGGGTATACCGTTGTAGCACCAATGGCCGGAGCAGTAGTTTCAGAACTCCCCGAGGGGGGGGTAGAGGTGAAAGTTGGAGATGTTACCTATGTAAAAGTAGGAGACACATATTACCAACCGATTAAGCAGGATGGGAAGGATATGTATGAGGTAGTGGATGTTAAAGAGGCTAAGTAGCTGATATTTAGATACCTGTAATCCAATATTGTATCAACGAACATTGAGCGGTTCGAACAAAAATCTTACTTTTTCGCTAAAGTGACCAGTGGCGTTTCATCCGGCCGGTAAGCGGCTCCCTAAAGCACTCCCTTGTTATCAAGGTTTGCGGGTCTGCCAAAATCTTTGTTTCAGAGGATGATTTTCCGGTAACAAAGACCTGCAAGAAGCAAACGGGTCATTACAGCATTCGGCTTCATAACAAGGTTCAGGTATCTGGCACTGACCCTGTTTCAGGGAATCCGTGTCTGTGTCACGAATGTCCTTTTACCACGATCAGCATGATTTTCAGGTTTAGCCGAAAGAAATGGAAGAGTTGGAGAAAAACATTCCGGCGACGTCGCAGGGTGGCCTTGGTGGGTACCGGCGGATAAAATTCATCTTTGTTTATTTTATCTAGTTTGCTTTCCATAGTTCTTGGTGTTGATTATTCGGGTAGCAGCCACCAGAATGGGTATCCTTTGGCTTTGTGAAGAAACATATAATGCAGGAATAGCTTGATCCAATGGCCTGCCAGACCGATTTCCCCCACAGTGGAGTTGATGTTCCGTCCCCACTCCGGATATTTTTCCCAGTCGGGCACCACCGGCGAAACGGTCATGGTGGCGCCAAGTCCACGAGTCATGCTATATCCGGCAGATATAATGCAAGCGGCTCCCATACGTCCCATGCTGGCGGTATGTGGATGATCCATTTTGCCTGTTTTTATCTGGTATGCGATGTTTAGAGCGATAATCTTGCCGATCACTCCCGAGGGCATCCCGGTACGCGGGGGAGCCGGTGCGATAAGTGTCCCTCCGGGGCTTTTCATTGGCTTAGAGATAGCATGGGGTGGCGCAAAGGCGATCCCGGCGGCATACATGTTGGGGTAATCGGGGTTCTGATAAGTCTGTGGCCAGTCGGCGATACGCCACTCCTCAAATGGTTTTGGGGTGTAATCGGCATCGACCTTCATGAACTTATTGGGGGCGAAAAGGCGGTCAGTGATATCTGTTCCGTATTTATCGATAGCCCGGATGTCGTGACCCGAAAATGCCGGTATGAGCATCGCAAAATCAAAGGGGACCGAATGGACTGTTCCATCAAGGGTTTCATAATGTGCCAGTCCGGGTTCGACTTTCTGTATCCCGGCCCGTTTGATCCACCGGATATTATTTTCGGCGAAGACTGATTCGGCAAAGATACGGGTGGAGGTGACGTAGCCCCCCCGTTTGATGAATGCACCTCCCATCCCGAAATCGCCCACCTCGTATTCGTTGCTGATCCAGGTGATCTCGGCCATGTGGTCAAGCTTCCGGCGTTTCAGCTCAAAAGCGATATTGAGGGCATATTCGAACGCAGCGCCCTGACAGGTAGCTCCCGGGTGGCCGGTGCCAAAGAGTAGTCTCTGCCTCTTCCCGTGTTTCATCGCTTCCATCGACGCCTGCAGACCCTTCCAGGCTTCAGCGGCATGATCGTAGGAGCACACCGAGTAGGTGTTTTTACCCGGACCGAGGCCTTCGGTGGCTTCGAAATTGAGTTTGGGACCCGTGGCGTTGACCAGGTAATCGTAAGGTACCCGTTCGGTTTCTCCCTTGTTTACAGCACTTGTATGTTCGATTACGATAAATGGCCCATCAGGGGAGCCGTCGCCTTCTGGATGGATTTCCGTGGCTTTGGCTTGCTTGTAAATGATCCCCCACCGGTTGTATACCTTCTCCAGGTTGAACCGTACCTGGTCGACTGTCATCCGGCCCACTCCAACCCATATGTTGGAAGGGATCCACTGGTAATATTGACCGGGAGATACCACGATTACGTTATGCCGTTTTCCCAGTTTTTTTTTGAGGAAGGCAGCAGCAGTATGGCCCGCTATCCCTGCACCCAGTACAACAATTCTCATAGATAGTAAATTTGCAGACAAAGATAGGAAAAGAGGGAAGATGTCAGCTATTCGTTCTTCATAGGTCAATGTAATTCTGCTGAATTGTAGTATACGTACCGGTGATACCCGAAACCCAGTTTTTAATAAAATTTCGGACAACCTTTTGCAAATAGTTTTATTAGTTTAACTTTGAGCACTATAATTGATTCCAGAGATGAAAAAGATCCTCCCATTTCTTACAATTCTGCTCATTTGTGCTTCCACTGTTACCGCTCAGGAGAGAACCATTTCCGGACGGATCATCTCAGAGGAGGATGACCTGGGTCTACCGGGCGTATCCGTGGTGCTGAAACGAACGGTTAACGCGAACATGATCGGCACCGTGACCGATGTGGAGGGGGATTTTTCCCTCTCTGGCGTTATCGATTCCGATACCCTGACGGTCAGCTATGTTGGGTTCCAGACCCAGGAGATTGCCGTAGGGAAACAGACTGAGTTCAGCATCGTGATGCTGGTTACGGCAAGCGAACTGGCAGAGGTCGTGGTGACGGCACTCGGGGTGAAGCGCCAAAAACGCGAAATCGGATATTCAACCCAAAAAATTGAGGTTGCTGAAGTGGTGCAATCAAATACACCGAACGTACTGGATGCCATCATTGGCCGGTCGGCCGGGGTAAATATCATCCAGGCCGACGGTGTTGACGGAGGGTCTACAAGAGCCGTCATCCGGGGCAACAACAACATCTCGGGCAACAACCAACCGCTGATCGTGGTCGACAACGTGCCGATGGAGAACACCCCAGGACTGACCACTTTTGGACGGGGAGTAGACTGGGGAAATCCGATCGGCGACATCAACCCGATGGATATCGAGGAATATTCCGTTTTAAAGGGAGGGGCCGCTTCCGCATTGTATGGATCAAGAGGGGCCAACGGAGTGATCCTGATCACAACCAAGCGGGGCAAGAAAGACAAAGGTATCGGGGTGACCTACAATTACACCTTCAAACTGATCGATCCCTACCGATTTCGGGAGGTTCAAAACACTTACGGTCACGGAGGGCCCATCTCCTTTACCCCGCCATCCTTCCCCATGAGCGGCGACACCCTGCTCTATCCCGGGATCTACGGCACCGACAACCTCATTCTGAACCAGCAGGGCGAAACATCCTCCACTTCTGCAGAATTCGGCTATTATGGTTCCGCTGTTTCATGGGGCCCAAAAATGGAAGGTCAAATGGTAAAATGGTGGGATGGGAAGATGCGACCCTATTTACCCCAACCTGATAATTACGAGTCTTCTTTTCATAACGGCTACACCTCTACCCACAACATCTCCGCCTCGGGCGGCGGCGACCGTGGAACGCTACGGGTTTCTATCACCCGTCAGGACCACGAAGCGATCATTGATAACAGCAATTACAACAGGACTATCCTTAATTTCGGAGCCAATATCAAGATATCCAGGCAATTACGAGCAGACGTCTCCTTCTCATATATCAACTACAACCGGCTCAACAGTCCGATGCTCGGCGACGAGGGCATCTCTTTCAGCAAAGGATACCTCTACTCCTGGCCCAGAAGCTACCAGGGGATTGACAAGGAGCACTACGCCAATCCCGACGGATCCCGTAACAATCAGGAGGGATACCCGTTTCTTTACGTCTCCCCCTACCTCTGGTGGAACTA
>JAFGNY010000279.1 GCA_016926765.1 Bacteroidales bacterium
ATGGCGGAACATGTAATTATTAGGATCCAGGTGCATCGTCATACTCGACCATAGGGCAAATACCTGGTTGGCATCATCTACAACCAGTGTGGGAATACTGCTCATTGAGTTGTAATAAAACGCATACTGATCAATTGGCAGATAAAATGTATTGGTATCCTGAACCCAGCCGATATAGTTACCATTGTCAAACAATGTTTCAGGATCCATGTCCTGTGGTAATTCCGGCATGTCTTCATTCCAGTAAATCAGACCGTCATTGTTGATGGTCCAGTAAGTGGAGCCGCCGATATCTCCAAAGGAATAGCCAAGACCGAATAAAATATGTACTTTGCCATCCGGCCCGATAGCTGCAGCAGAGCAACCGTCAGAGCTGTAGAAATGTCCGTCCGTTGAGTCCACTCCGGTCCACAGATCGTAAGGGCAATCCCATACGATTGTCTTGGTCCAGGTATCTCCGTTGTCGTCTGATTTCATAATAAACTCGTCCATAAAGCTGTCTCCCACAACAAATGCAAGTGTATTGCCAACGGGTTGTGCCCATGCATAGGCATCACCTCCGAAACCAAGATATTCGACAGAAGTCATTTCGTCCAATTGTACCCAGCCATCCCATGTGTCGCCGCCATCCAGGGAGCGGTTGTAAATGAGAGCTCCGTCCAGATTATTCCAAACAACGCCGCCATTAGCTACGGGGGAGGTAAGTACAATGATATGCACGCTCATGTGATCCGTGCCACTGGTTACCATACGGGGCCAGAGCAACCCGGCAGCGCCGGTGGGGGCAGCCAGTTCCGTTTGGGTCCAATCTCCTGTGCCACGGGTACTTCTTCTGTTGATGTACAAGGGGGCTGTTCCCGAGGCATGTGAAACAACAATTTCTCCGGTCGGTCCGAGGGGAGCGTAAGCAGGCCATCCGGTTCTGACTGTTTCAATGGCATCCGTTGGCGGAGTTTGCCATGATGTGCCATCAAAGAAATTGTATCCGGTTCCCCGGTCGTTATAGCCGGAGGTTTCTTTTGACATGGTAGCTACACCAACCATTGTCCCGTCAGGATAACGATAGAAACGTTCTTCGTTCGAAGAGTTCGTTTGCAGGTCATAATACGTAGTCATGATGACGGCATCATCCAGAAGCGTGGCGTCCGATGCCACAGTGGTGTTGGTTGATTGTAATCCCACAACCTGACCATCAATCTGAACGGCAGGTTTCAGGGATTGTACATAGTTGTTACGATGAGTCAGGTTGGGTCTGATTTGAGCCAGTGAAGTAACAACAAATCCAATAGCAATAAAAATGAATAAAACTCTTTTCATGAGGTCTTGGTTTTTAATGAATACTTAATGAATCCGGAGCAAATGTAAATAAAAAAAGAGTCCGGACATATCCGGACTCTTTAATTTTCAAAAAAAGTTTGTACTATTCAACAACCACTTTACGGGTGTATTTCTCACCGTTGATCTGAATGGTAGCAAAGTAAACACCTGCATTCAACCGGCTGGCATCGAGAGTAAACTCCTGGTTTCCGGCTTCAACATAGCCTTTGTCAAGAGTTGCCACGGTTTGGCCGAGCATGTTGGTCAGTGAAATCTGAACATTTCCGGCCTGGACCATATCCACCTTCATTACGGCGATATCGGTCACAGGGTTCGGGTAAACTGAAATTTGAAGATCAGCTTTCTTGTTGTTCACGCCAACCGGGAATGGCACAGGGCAGTTGGGACGCTCAATGGTATAGTCGCCATCCTGGTAAGCAAAATCGGGGATGTATTTGAAGGTTACCGATGCAGCAGGATCGTTAGGATCGGAGAGTAATTCGGCTACAATGGGGATATAATCAAATTCACCCATAGTGAACGTATAGTAGGAAGCTGTTGAAAAATAAGCTTCCTGGGTAACATCCGACAGGAAGGTTACATTGGAAGGCTGGTCCTGTCCGTTATCATCGCAAGTAACAGCATTCAGCACAAGGTCAAATCCACGGGCAAATACATCCGGGTTGATATTATCGGTAACACCAGGTACCTGCGTATCAAGCCAGGTAAAGAAAACTTTATCTCCGGCATAATTGACGCTGGCATTCACACGGTTATCTTCGGTAAGGTCGCCAAAAGTTCCGCGGAAAGTCCAGGGGTTGCCCAGAAGGACAGCACACCAGGTATCTCCCTTATCGGGTGAATAGATATCAAAAACAGCATAGGCGCTGTCACCGGTTGCAATGGAATAGCCATCAGCTGAAACGCCAACAACAACACCAATGTGCGGGTTGCCCCAGGCATCCACCACGATATCACAGTCGAAAGCGGTAGTATAAGGGATCTCATCACGTGTTGGGTAAGGAGGTGTGAAGAGTTGCTCAATGCGGTAGTCGCTCAGGTAATTTTTGATCGGTTCAATTCCATCCGTTCCGTCAAGCTGAACCGGCATCGGATCGCTCCAGGTCACACCATAATCGTCTGAATGGAACATCACAGGATAGAATCGCTCCTGCACGCCGCCAACAGGTGGAAGGTCGCCAGTGTTAGCTAACGAAACGATCCACACATGTTTCCCATTGGGGGAAGCTCCGACCCGCTCATTGGCAGGACGCTGGTTGTCGAGTGTCGGATGCTCAAGAGAGCTGATGGTATATTCAATATCCATGAGGGTAGGATTCCATACGCCAGTAAAGAGCGTGATGTTGCCTTCATATACCAGGGAACCGCTTTCCCAGTTCTGATCAAGATCCGTCACAATGATTTTGCCATCGCCTAATAACATCATTCCGTCGGGAATGTAGGTATAAGGGGGTGGATCATACCAATAGAGGTGTTTTGTGGAGTCAGAGGGATCGCTGAAACGGGAAAGCCCCCAGCTCAAACCGCCCCATGTGGAGATTGTGTTGGAGAGGTTGGGTGCAAAGTAGGCACAATAGGCCTCATCCATTCCATCTCCCATAGGATCATAGATTACAGCCTGCGGATAACGGGCGGCATCCACGAAATAGGTCCCACCGCCATTTTCAACGGAATTGTACGCCTGATTATTGACAGTCCAGTCTCCTGCGCTCATTCCTTTGTTGATCCCCAGGTCATAGGCCAGGTATCCTGAAAGGCCTGGAGGATCGGTTCCCGGGCCCATGCGGTGAAAGTTGGTAACAGCGCCCAGCACCGGATCCGCCCATACGATGGTTTTCTGACCTCCGGCATAGCCGTTTCCATAAGCATTGGCGGCAGTACCGATGGTGATCACACTGACCACATCAACACCATCGCCATTTACCATGACAGGACCGGGGGTAACCGGTGAAGCATTGGCACTTACAGGCTCGATTCCAACAGCTTGTTCAGTGACCTGTTTGGCAGTAGGTACTGTATTTTTCAGCTGAAAAGTCTGAGCCGTTACAGCGAGGCCGATAACAATAGCCACACTGAAGAGTAAAATTTTCTTCATTTTGTAATGGTTTTTGGTTAAACAATTATG
Source organism: Bacteroidales bacterium (assembly GCA_016926765.1). GTDB lineage: Bacteria > Bacteroidota > Bacteroidia > Bacteroidales > FEN-979 > QYOJ01. The sequence goes on from JAFGNY010000279.1 coordinate 3,464, forward strand.
AATTCATCAAGTATAAATCCAACACTAACTGCGGACAAAAATAGGTCAATTAAATTGTTTTTGCAATATTTTGAATAAAAAAGTGACAATAACCCCAAAATCCCCCAACGAGACCTGCACAATCTCCCGGCATGGGGAAAATATTTATCTTTGCCTCACGTTCTCTCCTCTCCATGAAAAAACTGGACCTCTTCATTCTCAAAACCTACCTCGGCCCGCTTGTACTTACCTTTTTTATCGCGCTCTTCATCCTGCTGATGCAGTTTCTGTGGAAGTATGTTGACGACCTTGTGGGCAAAGGACTTGAGTGGTATATTATCTTTAAACTCCTCTTCTACGCCTCCTCTACGTTTGTCCCCCTGGCCCTCCCCCTGGCGATCCTTCTCTCCTCCCTGATGATGTTCGGGAATCTGGGGGAACATTATGAACTGGTTTCCATCAAAGCTGCCGGGATCTCTCTGCGCCGCATCATGCTGCCCCTGATCGTTGTTTCCTTCCTCATCGGCGGACTGGCTTTCTATTTTTCCAATACGATCCTGCCGGAAGCCAACCTGAAATTTCTTTCGCTGCTTTATGACGTCAGATCGAAAAAGCTTGCCTTCAACCTGAAAAACGGCGTATTCTATGACGGCATTGAGGGGTATGTCATCCGGGTCGGAAAAAAGGAGAACGATGGCAACACCATCCGTGATGTGATGATTTATGACCATACCAGGCATCAGGGGAATGTCCTGGTAACAACAGCTAAATGGGGGAGGATGGAACTTTCGCCCGACAAGAAATTTTTGATCTTTCTGCTGTATGATGGGATGAACTATGAAGAACGCACTGATGTGCGCCGCTATGAGATCACTCACCCGTTTCAACGAACAAAATTTAAAGAACAACACCTGCTTTTCGACCTTTCGGCATTCCAGCTTACGCGTACGGATGAAGCTCTTTTCAAAAAGAACTATGAGATGCAGAACATCCGGAATCTCAGGATATCCATTGATTCCATGACGAGTGAAGTAGTCAGGCAGGAGGAGACCTACCATAAGGCATTGCAGTCAAGTTATGCCTTCTACTCACAGTTGGATTCTGTCCTGATTCTTCCTCCTGATACTCTGAAAGCATTCAACAATACGATCCTGCTGAATTTTGACCGTTCAAACTGGTACTCTATCTCCCAGGCGGCCAAAGCCAATTCTCTTTCTATGAAAGAGTCTATTGAGATGCATCAGAAGAACCTTTACGGAAAATCCAAGCTTTTGCATAAACACGAAATCGTGATGCAGAAGAAGTTCACCTTCTCCATCGCCTGTTTCCTGTTGTTTTTCATCGGTGCCCCGTTAGGAGCTATCATCCGGAAAGGAGGACTGGGAATGCCGGCAGTGGTGGCAACCATCTTTTTTGTGCTCTTCTGGATCGTCTCTTTCACGGGTGAAAAATATACCGCCGAGGGAGTTCTTCCCGCATGGCAAGGGATGTGGATCGCTCCGTTGATGCTCCTCCCTATCGGGATCTTCCTCACGTACAAAGCAACCATCGACGCCTCCTTGTTTGACCTGGATTCCTGGCTTGCCTTTTTCCGTAAATTCTTCAGAATCCCAACCAGAGAATCCTCATGAAGATCCTGATCATTTGTAACAAATCCCCTTACCCTCCGAGGGAAGGAGGCCCTATCGCGATGAACATGATGGTGGAAGGACTTCTCAAAGAAGGGCACCTGGTAAAAGTACTGGCGGTCAACTCGTTCAAATACAACATCCGGCCTGACGATATCCCCGAAGAGTACCGGAAGAAAACAGGGATTGAGCTGATCGATGTCGACCTAAGGATCAAGCCATTACCCGCATTTCTGAATCTGTTTACCGGCAGATCCTATCATGTGGAGCGGTTCATCTCCGCCCGGTTCCGGCAACGGCTGGCTGACGTTTTAATAGCCAGCCGATTCGATATAGTCCAGATGGAGACGATCTTTGTAGCTCCTTACCTCAAAACGGTAAGAACTCACTCCGATGCCAAAGTAGTATTGCGGGCTCATAACATCGAGTACCTGATCTGGTCGAGGGTAGCCGAAAGCACGCGGAACCCGATAAAACGATGGTATATCCATCACCTTGCCAACACGTTGAAACGATACGAACATGAAATGATTCCGCAATTCGACGGCATCGCGGCGATCACGGAGAA
>JAFGNY010000280.1 GCA_016926765.1 Bacteroidales bacterium
GATGAGTTCATGGCGAAGATCATTGCCAAGAACCCGGGCGAAGCTGAATTTCATCAGGCAGTTCTCGAAGTAGCGGAATCCCTGATTCCCTTTATCGAAGAACACCCTGTTTACAAAGCCAACAAGATCCTGGAACGGATTGCTGAGCCTGAGCGGGTGATCATTTTCCGTGTTCCCTGGCTTGATGACAAAGGAGATATTCAGATCAACCGTGGTTTCCGGATTGAGATGAACAGCGCCATCGGGCCTTACAAAGGTGGTCTGCGTTTCCACCCGACGGTAAACCTCGGAATTCTGAAATTCCTGGCTTTCGAGCAGGTGTTCAAGAACAGTCTCACCACTCTCCCCATGGGCGGTGGAAAAGGTGGCAGCGATTTCGATCCCAAAGGAAAATCGGACAATGAAGTGATGAAATTCACTCAAAGCTTCATGTCGGAACTCTTCCGTCACATCGGTCCGAATACCGACGTTCCCGCAGGGGATATCGGCGTAGGCGGTCGTGAGATCGGATTTATGTTTGGCCAGTACAAGAGGCTGAAGAACGAATTTACCGGAGTTCTCACAGGAAAAGGCATTGACTGGGGTGGAAGTCTGATCCGCCCGGAAGCTACCGGATTCGGACAGGTTTATTTTGCCGAAGAGATGCTGAAAACCCGCGGGCTGGACTTCAAAGGCAAGATCTGCACAGTTTCAGGTTCAGGAAACGTTGCCCAGTATGCCACCCAGAAGGCTACAGAACTTGGCGGTAAGGTTGTTACCATGTCCGATTCAGAAGGATACATTCATGATCCAAAAGGCATTGATGCCGAAAAACTCGCTTTCGTAATGAATCTGAAAAACGTGAAGCGTGGCAGGATCAAGGAATATTGCAACAAATATCCTGAAGCACAGTTCTTCGTAGGAAAACGTCCGTGGGAAGTGAAGTGCGACATCGCCCTTCCAGGCGCTACCCAGAATGAGATCAATGGCGAAGATGCTAAAACTCTTGTCAGCAATGGTTGTTTCTGCGTTTCGGAAGGCGCCAACATGCCTTCTACTCCGGATGCCATTGAGGTTTATCTCGACAAGAAGATCCTCTACGGACCTGGCAAAGCTGCCAATGCCGGCGGTGTTGCCACCTCCGGGTTGGAGATGACCCAGAACTCCATGCGTCTCAACTGGACCCGCGAAGAGGTTGACTCCAGACTTCATGGCATCATGATCGCAATCCACAAAAACTGCGTGAAATATGGCACCGAATCCGATGGATTTATCAATTACGTGAAGGGGGCCAATATTGGTGGGTTCGTTAAGGTTGCCGATGCAATGCTTGCACAAGGACTCGTTTAAACTCTCAGATACTCATTTAAATCCAATAGAGGGGCTCTTCTGAAATTCAGAGGGGCCCCTCTTTTTTTTATCCGGCAGATACCAAAACAGCAGCGCGTTGAAAAAAGCATAAAAGACACTTCCCGCCTGGTTCTCGAACATCGATTCAGTCAGAAGATTCATCGCGAAGAGCAACACGAAAAAGAAATAGATAAAATCTTTCCTGGTCAGAGCCAGGATAGCGGGCCAGACCAGCATAGCGATCAACAGGACAAATCCGGTCAGTCCAACCGAGAGATAGGTCTGAATGTACTGGTTATGGGCATCCAGGTTCCGGGAATAGGCATAGGTGATCCCCTGGGAAGCATACTCTTCCAGCAGGGCGTCTTTTACATCACCGGTTCCCACACCAAAAAGCGGATGATGCTGGATGATGTTCCAGGCTGACCTCCATACCAGGATACGCTCACCGGTCGACTCCTGGGTGTCAGGTTTCAATGAATCGATGTGTTCAACCACATTTGTCGTCCCCTCAACCCGGGCCCTGGTCTGAGGGAGGAACAACATTAAAAGGATCACCGTTGCCATCATAGCTAACGGAAAAATCGCCTTTCTGCGGGTCGGCTTGCTGAAGAAAAAGATCGCTGACATCAACAGGTAGATGACCAGCAGACTGAGAATTCCCATTTTTGATGAGAGAAGCACCACCATCAGGTTGAAAAAAATCACCAGCAGAACGATGAGTATCCGGTGCCAATGGTTGAGATGATAGCGATGGTTCATCGAAAGGAAGACGATGATAACGATCGCAAAATTCAGGAACATCGCCAGGTATCCCGAATGATGGAAAACAGAGAGCCTCATATAAAAAAACTGCCCCGTATCGCCGCTCTCCAGATAACCGAGCCAGGCAAGCGTCAGACAAGCCACCGAAGCTGCAATGCATCCGGCAATGTAGGTAAGAAAGATATAATTGATCCTCAGAAATGAGAAGACCCTTCCATCGATGGTCGCAAATAGAAGAGGAAAAACAAGCAGTGAAAGCTTCACCGTGATATCAAACCTCGCATAGTCCATATTGTGGGAATAGAGCAGGCCTGTCAGATACACAAGATACAAGACCGTGAACAGTAAGATCCGTTGCCGGTGAGTAGTGCGAATAATCCGTTTCAGCTTTGCCCAGAATCGCATCTCAACAGCCCAGTTGATTACGATGAATCCGATCACCCAGGTGGCCATACGGTTTTTAACGGGGATGGAAAAGCCCAGAGCAAGAAAGAGAAGGATATAAACGATCCGGTGAAACAACGCAATCCAGTCCCATAACTGCAACCAGCCCAGCTTCTTATGTCTTTGTGCCTCCATCCAGATTCGATTGAATAAACTGCTGATAATCCAGGAAGATCTGATCGCGGTTAAAATTCTCCGAGACGTAAAGATAGGCATTTCCCGCCAGTTCATTGTAAAGATCCTTGTCACACTGGAGTCGCCTGACTGCCTCTGCCAGCGACCCGGCATCTTCCGGAATAAATGCGATTCCACAATGGCCCTGGTCAATGAAGAGCGTTTTGGCTTCCCCTTCAACACCCAGCACGACAGGCTTCCTCATTGCCAGAATTTCAAACAGTTTCGATGGGATAGCCCCTCTGAAGAGATCCAGCCGCCGAAGCGGAATGACGGAAACATCAATTTCAGAGATTACATCCGGCATCCTGTTTTTAGGGTAGGCCGGGAGGAACGTAACATTTGTCAGCTCCCAACTTACTGCCTGATCCATCAGTGCCTGCTTCAGGGGGCCTTCTCCTGCCAGAACATACCTGACCGTTTCCCCGGCTGCGACTTCACGGGCAGCTTTCAGTATAACTTCCAGTCCCTGGGCATAACCCAGAATCCCTCCATAAAATACAATGAAATCGTCAGGAGTGAACCCAAGTTCCTTTCTCCAGCCCGGGTTCCCTTTTAAGGGAGAATAAACCGAAAGATCCACACCGTTCTTCAGCCAAAAGACTTTTTTCTGAGGCATCCGTGAGGAGATATTTGCTACGATTCCCTGGGTTTGGCCGCTGATCAGGTCAGATCCCCGGTAAAGAAATTCCTCCAGCAACCTGGATATCTTAAGAAAAAACCGGTTGGTGACCAATCCGAGTTTTTCAGCGCTTTCGGGCCACAGATCCGAAACATTGAACAGAAGTTTTGCCCCTTTGATTTTTTTCATGATCCAGGCTGAAATGCCCAGGAAAAGCGGAGGCGACTCGCAGATGATGAGATCAACCCGTTTCAGGTTGAATAACCCAACCCAAAGTGAGGAAAAGACAAATGAAAAATAGACCAGGAGCCGTAAAGGGACCGATTGCCCTTTCGTAACAAAAATCGCCGACCTGTGAATGGTCACACCTTCCATCGCTTCTCTGACATGCCATTTTCCCCGGTATCCTGGAAATACCTTCATCGATGGGTAATTGGGCATTGCAGTTAACACCTGCACATGGTGCCCTGCACGATGAAACCTGACAGCGAGTTCCGATAAGCGATTCTGCGGAGCCCCCACTTCAGGGGGATAATATTGCGTCAAAAAGAGAATCTTCATTTTATCATCCCCCGATAAATGGTGATCATTTGGTTTAGGTTGTCATTCCAGTTATACGTTTCAACAATCCGTTCTCTTCCGTTTTTCCCCATTGTCTCACGCAAATGGTTATCGTGAATAAGGGATTCCAATGCCCTGGCTGCTTCCTCAGGATTTTTTGGCTCCACAACAATTCCCGTTAATCCATCCACCACTACTTCCGGAAGTCCGCCGATATTCGAAACAACAACCGGTTTCCCGGTAGCCTGAGCCTCAATGATTGAAACGCCAAAACTTTCCTGTGTGGATAACGCGACATATATCGATATCATGTTATGGTATCGGGGCACATCAGAATATTCTATTTTACCTGTAAAAACCACATCGTTTTGAATGGACAGATCGTTCACCAGTTGCTTCAGCATCTTTTCCTCATGACCACTGCCAACGAGTAAAAGTTTCAGCTGAAGTTGGGGATTGTTTTCCTTGACCCGTTTAAACGCTTTTATCAAATAGCTTAATCCATAGATTGGTTCCAGTGCTTTGATGGCGCCAATAACAATATCGTCTTTATGAAACAACGAATCGACCGGTTGAGGTTTAAACAGGTTAATATCTGTGCCAAATGGAATCACCTCAATTTCCCTGTTGATATATTTGGCCGTCTCTTTTGCCATTATTTTACTCGTAGAGAGTACTTTATCTGCTTTGGAAAGGTTGAATTCAAGAACCTTTCTATGGAGAAAAGAAATTCCGGGGAAATCAAATACATCTGACCCCCAAACCGACAGGATGAACGGGTGAAACCCTGAAAGAGCCCCGAGCAACCCATAGCTAGACGCATAATGCGCATGGATAAGTTCAGGTTGGAAAGCATCAATGGCAGCTTTGACGGACAGATATTGAAACAGGTAAAAGGGTTTACAGCGTCTAACCGGGGAGTGCGGTTTTGCTAAGAAAAGTGGGATAGAATGATCTTGATACCAACCTCCCTCAGGTTCCGCCAGGCTAAAGATTGCCAGGTCGATACCTGCTTCTTTCAGAGATACAGCCCACTTACGTGTATGGACAGAATTCACATCCGATAACAGTAGTATCCTCATCCAGTGCGCTTAACAATCCGTTTACAAAATATGGTAAAGTGCATTAAAAACTGATCCGGTTCATTGAACAGGATATAGAACAGCATGACCGGGCGGATCAGGTAATACTCCCATGTTGCCTGATGCCGTTGAAAGAATTTGTAAAACGACTCTTCGATCACTTCAGCCCGTTCCAATTCACTCCATCGATGCTGTGTGGAACCTTTGCCGGCATGCACAATCCGTGTATCCAGGTATGTTATCGGGATCTTCTGAAGATAAGCTTGATAGAAGAGCTCGAGATCCTCGGAATACATGAATGTACTTTCATTCCAACCATGAATCTTTTCGAATACTGACCTGTTCATCATTACACTCGCTCCGATATTCCAGTATGCCACATTGTTCTTTTGAAACAACCTGTTTATGTAATTCCGTAACCGGGGAACGATATGCTTATTCTTCAGCAACTTTCCTTCCTGATCAACAAGGCTGGTAACCCAGATGCCTTCAGTCCCGCTCTGGATGATATCCTGGTAATCACGATTAAGGTTATCATTGACAACCACATCCGGATTAAGGAAGTGGAGGAGCCTGCCATTGGCGTTTTGCACAGCCAGATTATTTGCCCTTGAGAACCCCAGGTTTTCATCTCCCTGTATCAGGGTCAGGGGGAAAGAATCCGTAAAATAGTTTTGTACAAGTGAAAGTGAATCATCGGAAGAAGCATTGTCATAGACGATTACCTGATAGTTCACATGGATTTGAAGAAAGATAGAATCCAGACAATGCTTCAGGAACTCTCCCGAGTTGTAGTTCACAATGATAATACTGACATCCGGTTCATGCCTGGCGTCGTCCATACAGATCAACGTTTCTCGAGTTCAAATTCCAGTTCATACGCAGGAAACAGGTAACAAAGTCCATCTTCATACCGCTCCTGCATAAACCGGGATGAATTGAATAACCAGGTTAATCCTTTTCTGAAAATATTTCTGGTAAAAAAGGGTGAATAAAAAACTATCTTCATTCTGGTTATCCTGAAATTAAGCGAATTATAGAATGTGGGTACTTTTCGTTTAAACGGACTTTCCTTTGAAAAATAGGAGAAGGAGTACAGCCCGAATGGTGTACGGTGTGTATAATCACTATAGTAATAGGGATTAGAAAAATGTGGCACTTTCCCCTTCATAAGCCCCCCCTTTTTAAGAATCCGAAAAGACTCTGACATCAGAAGAGAAACATTTGACATGTGCTCGAGAAAGTGAGAGGAAAACACCATATCGGCACATTCATCAGGGAAAAAAGGCAACCCCTCTTCCAGATTACACACAATATCCACACCGGGGAGATCCACCCTGTCAATGCCGATGGCATCAGGATCCAGTTTTTCTGATCCGCATCCCAATTCAATAACGACCTTTTCCTTGCCTCTGATTAACTTTTCAACCATCGATGTATCAACCTTCACCATACTCATATTTTACCAGATTTTGTGATTGCCAAGATCCATATGATTGCACCAATAGCATATAGGCTCATTGAAACAGAAAGAAGGATGAATCCTGTCATTACATCCTTGAAGTATAGCCCTCCGGCACACATGGAAAGGATCATCAATCCATTCCCTGCCATTGAAATATAAAACATGGATCGGGTACGTTTGACTATTAAGGGTATCTGTGATATTGAGTATCTGATAAAATCAAAAAACATCCAGGGTGCAAGAATTCTCACATACATTCCAGATACTCTCCAGATCTCCCCGAAGATAAGCTCAAACAGCCATGGCCCGGCAATGAATAGCACCAACAATACAGGTAAAGCTATCAAGGCAGAAAGTTTCAGGGTCTTCCACACGATATCGTGGATCTGACCTGTGGTTTTATACTGTTCTGCAGCGTCTTTGTACAGAACCTGCGAGATGGATGAACCAATCAGTATCAGGGGAGCCTGCATGATCCGCATGGCAAGGGAATACCATCCTACCACAGCCGTATCAAAGAAAAACTTTGCCAGGTAAATTACCCCGTAACTCTGCAGCATCTCAAGTACCACCTGGGGAGAATTGGCAAGGGGAAGATCACGATGTTTCTTTATTAAAGGTGGGAAAGAAGAGATGCGAAGATCATTCAATACATACCGGTCTGTAAAAATAAAAAGCAGTAAAAAGAAGAGTACAAACAGGCTCATCCCAAAAATGAACCCACCAACAAGTCCCCATACTCCCATCCCCAGGATTCCCAGTACTAGCATTCCACCATTATTCCCAAGAGAATTGATGACTTTCCCGATAGCAATCATGGAATACTTCCGTTGTCGGTTAAACCAGTGCTGAAGAATATTTCCCGCACCAATTAATAAAACGAGGAGAGGCAGGAAATAGATCAGTTGACGCATTACTCCCTCTCCAGAAATTTTCGGAAAAAACAAGATAAGGATGATGATACCGATCATGAGGATACTTGCGATCAGGAAAGTAATAACAAACGAGAGTACCGTCATGCCTATCGCCTCTGTCTGGCGTTTCTGTAAAATGATTGCCATTTCATACCGCAGCGTAGCGATAAGCCCGAATCCCCCGGCAATGGATATGAAAAACGTATAGACACCAAAATCTGTCGGGGAATATAAACGGGTAAGCATAGGGGCAATGGCCAGTGAAATGGCTTGTCCAATACCAGCTCCGGCAACTAGTTTGGAAATATCTCTTAAAAATGGCGTTTTTCGTTTACTAAAATAAATCATGCTTGAATTGGCTTCAAAACAAGAACCTCTAGCGCAAAGGTAACGGATCCTTCATGAAGAAAGATCTCGGGCGAAGCACCCGGTCAAAAGCAAAATACTGAGCAAGCACAAAATCCTCCCCATCATTTACCAGAGCATAAAACCTGTCAAGGTCGTACCGGATCTCATGTCCGTTCAGGTCTACATCCCCATATCCCTCTTTGAAAAAGGTTTTGATGGTTTTACGTATACCCGCCGTATCTGTCAGGGTGATAATGGTAAAAGGAGTTGAAGTAAGAATTGAATCTTTTTTCGCTGCATCAAGATCGCTGAGGATCGCTTCAAAATTAAGGTTTCTGAATCCGGTCAGGAAATTCAGTGCAGCCAGGGTATCAAACACGGAAATGGGTTCCATATCAGGATAAGAGTAAAGCGAAACCGTATGATCCGGGTTATTGGTGATCACATAGGATTCATTCTCCTTGATCGGAATCTCTACCTGTACTGAAACAATATCGGGCAGCTCTTTTTTAAAGATCGTGTAATCGCGCCAGGCATTGACCATTGGCGTGAACCGTGGGGAGACGAATCCCCTGAAGCCGGGCATGTAGATCACGAAAGGAGTGGAAGAGTTCTCCATCAGCATATAACTTCCCCGGTTGCTTTGTGTAGCGCCTCCAACATAAAAAACCTTCGTCAGTTTCTCATGGAGAAAAAGCCTGATCGTATTGAATAAGTCAATCCGGTACACTTCCTGATAAATTTCAACTTTCACCGCATTGACAGCAAGTTCCCTGATCACATTGTTATGTGCTGCCAGAGGTACAGGCTCTTTTACAGCCAGGTTGTGTAAAGTCTGAAGCAACATATCCAGGTTAAATGTTGAAGCCAGGTAGTTGTCGTCAACCATCCATCTGCTTTTTGGATCCCTGGAGAGAGTGACCATGTTGTTATTTTTGTCAGACATGAAGATTTTAGTGACTGAAGCCGTGTCCTTGACAGAGAAATCACTCTGTGACCCACGAAAGGTTTTATCTGACTGTGATAAAAAAAGGAGGGCAGCCAAAATGGCAAGGAAAAGGATGATGAGCAGGAAAATCCGGTTTTTCTTCATTTTTTTGACATTGCGAGTGAAGCGAAGCAATCTTCCCAATTGGTCCGCTACCTCTTTTTAGCATACTTCTTTCTGCGAAGCTGAAACTTCACCAAGCCAAATCCGACGATCAGGAGAATCGGGAGAACCACATTGATGGTTTGCCAGAGGGGCCGCTCAGAAGCCAGTCTCGTCATGTCCAGTAATCTCAGTTTAAGCTCCCTGGACCGGATTGAGATCAGTCCCGAATCATCGCACAGGTAATTCATACTGTTAATCAATAGCTCTTTATTGCCGAAAGTTTGACCCGTAAACTGATCA
>JAFGNY010000281.1 GCA_016926765.1 Bacteroidales bacterium
GCCACCGGCCATCATCTCCACGTTTATCGGAGCGCAGCTAACACAATTGTTAAACCTGATAGATAAAAGTACTAAAAAGGTCAGGATCAATTCCGACAGCGAATCCGGATTGCTGAGAAACTTCCCGAAAATCCCGGAAATATTGCTGGACAATACCGACAGGAACAGAACCTCTCCCTTCGCATTTACAGGAAATAAATTTGAATTCCGCGCAGTGGGTTCATCTCAGACCTGTGCCCCGGCGATGATCACCATCAACCTGATCGTGGCCGACCAGCTGAAGAAGTTCAAAGCCGAAGTCGATAGCCTGATCGAGAAAAAAGTAAGAAAAGATGATGCGATTTTTCAGGTGGTGAAAAGGTATATCGGTGAATCAAAAAATATCAGGTTTGAAGGAAATAATTATGGAGAGGATTGGGTACAAGAGGCTGCACGACGAAAACTCTCCAACCTGAGAACCACACCCGAAGCTGTCAAAGCGTTTGTTTCGCAGAAAACGGAGAAGCTTTTCGAAGAAAACCAGGTGCTGACAAAACGGGAACTGGAAGCGCGGTTTGAGATCAGGCTGGAACATTATACAAAAAAGATTCAGATTGAGTCGCGGGTGCTGGGCGATCTCTCTACAAATCACATCATCCCGATTGCGATCAAGTATCAGAATACACTGATCGAGAATGTCAAGGGGTTAAAGCAAGTGCTTGATTACCAAACCTACGGGAAATTGTCGCACAACCAGATGGAAACAATCACCGAAATCTCAGAGCATGTCGACAAGATTAAAACCTTTGTACATAATATGGTTGAGGAGCGGAAGAAAGCAAATAGAATTGATGAAGTTGAAGCAAAAGCAATTGCTTATTGCCAAAACGTGTTTCCCTACTTCGACAAGATCCGCTATCATGTGGATAAGCTGGAAATGCTTGTCGACGATAACTTGTGGCCTCTTCCCAAATACCGGGAATTGTTATTTATGCGTTAACAGGAAAAATTGATATCATGAATCATTCAATGATTTACCGGAGAGCAGTCCTTCTCATTGGGTTGTGTATCTCCGTATTCGTGCAGGGCCAGATCAGTGTGTACCATATCGATCCGTCGTCGGTCCCTCTGACCCAGCAGGGGATTTTCTATTCACTTCCCCGCACCGTTGTGAATATCGAAGTTGTGATTGACCGGGTGGAGAAGTACAAAGGCCCTTATTCAGATTATGCCCTCAGGTACCTTGGGTTGCAGAACGTGGTGATGGCAAACTCGGTAGAATACAGGATCAGCAGAATCAATATCACCACGTCGGCTGAACCAGATCCTGACCAATACTATTTTGTGCAGATCGGGGACAAACTTTCCAAGACGGAAAAAGCTGGATTCCTCGCTCTGAATGAATCCGGACTGATTCTTGGGACACTTCCCGGTGCCCAGGATTCTGTGGAACAGATTGTCAGGATTATTCAGGATAAGGATGCCGTCACTCTTTCGGAAAAGGATGTTTTCCCCGAGATTTTTAAGTATTATGCCGATATCAGCGTTTTTGAGAAGGTGGATACTATCATCCGGAGAGTAAGCATTGATACCTTGACGTTGGAGAGGCAATACCTGAAAAGGACGATGGTTGAGAAATCTCCCGAACAAAAGGCGAAAGAAGCGGCAGATTTCATTTCCAAGATCAAAGAGAACAGGTTCAACCTGCTTACCGGGTATCAGGAGGTCAGTTACAACCGGGAAACGCTGGAATATATGGATACCCAGCTGAATCTTCTCGAGAAGGAGTACATGAAACTCTTTACCGGGATCAGTATCCAAAAAAGGTATACCTATGAATATAAGTATATTCCGCTTCCCAATCAGATCAATACAGAGATACCTGTATTTAAATTTTTATCGAACAAGGGGGTGATGGACCTGGATGTGATGGGCGGACGTGTGATCACCATCAATATTCAGCGGGTGGGAAATACCAACCAGGTTGCCAGCTACCTGAGAAGGGCAGAGGAAGAGGCCAAGATCCATGGTTTTTATTACCGGATCCCTGAACTGGCAAGAATCAGTGTCAGACAGCCTGATGGTGCCACAGAGGAGACCCAGTGCCTGATCAATCAATTGGGGGTTGTTTCCTACCTCCCGGCTTCGCAGTGGAAAGTGAACTTTCACGAAAAAACGGGCGGAATCAAAGAGGTTGCCATCGATTGAACTTCTGATAGAGGTTACAACGCTTTCCTGATCCTCACGAGAGACTCGATCACACTTTCCAGTAGATCCAGTCGAAGCATGTTCGCCCCGTCAGATAGGGCTTGCGCAGGATTTGGATGGGTCTCCATAAAGATCCCATCGGCGCCGGCCGCGATGGAAGCTCTGGAGATCGTTGCAATCAGATCAGGCCGTCCTCCTGTTATTCCACTCGGTTGGTTGGGTTGTTGAAGAGAATGCGTAACATCCACAATTACAGGAACATTAAACTTCTGCATCTCGGGGATGTTACGAAAATCAACAATAAGGTCGTTGTATCCGAAAGTTGTTCCCCGTTCTGTGAGCATCACCTGTTTATTCCCCGTCTGGTAGATCTTTTCAACGGCAAATTTCATGGAACCGGCCGAAACGAACTGCCCCTTTTTGATATTGATGGGCCTGCCTGTTTTTCCGGCGGCAATCAGCAGGTCGGTCTGCCTGCAGAGAAAGGCAGGGATCTGAAGGATGTCGACAAATTCTGCAGCGATTTCTGTCTCTCTTTCTGTGTGGATATCCGTAAGTACGGGAATACCAAACATCTCACCAATCCGATGAATGATCCTGAGTGCTTTTTCGTCGCCGATTCCTGAAAAGGAGTCGGAACGCGAACGGTTGGCTTTTTTGTAAGATGCTTTGAATATGAATGGGATCCGGTAAGTATCACTGATTTTCATGATCCTTTCGGCAATCTGGATTGGCATTGTTTCGTTCTCAACAACGCATGGGCCTGCAATAAACAAGAAGTTGCCGCTGTCGGCATGCCTAATTCCCGGAATCTCTTGAATTTCCATAATCTCTTTTCTCAATAACCGGCAACCAAATTACAAATAATCTTTATCTCTCGCCCTCTTCTTCCTTCTTCCTTCCCATCGTCAATATCTGTACCTTTTTCCCCATAACGCTTTCAATCTGGCCCGCAGATCTTTTTCCCTTGGATTCTCCTGCGGTTCATAAAAAGTGGTCCCGGAAAGTTTCTCCGGAAGAAACTCCTGGTCGATGAAGTTCAGATTGAAGTCGTGGGCATACTTGTACTCTTTCCCATATCCGATAGTTTTCATCAATTTGGTAGGTGAGTTCCTGAGATGCAGCGGAACCGGAAGATCTCCGTGTGTGCTGAAGGTCTTTGATGCCCTCCGGATAGCCAGGTAGGAAGCGTTGCTTTTAACGCTACATGCCAGGTAAATGGCTGTTTGAGAGAGAATCAGGTCGCATTCGGGATACCCGATAAAGTCGATGGCCTGAAAACAGGATGTGGCTAATAACAGGGCATTTGGATTGGCATTTCCGATGTCTTCAGATGCCAGGATCACCATTCGCCGGGCGATGAATTTAGGGTCTTCTCCGGCGGCTACCATCCGCGCGAGCCAATAGACTGCCGCATTGGGATCACTGCCACGGATGGATTTGATGAATGCAGAGATGATGTCGTAATGCATCTCCCCTCCTTTATCGTAAAGCGCCAGGTTTTGCTGAATGATTGAGAGAGTCAGCTTGTTAGTGATCACCACTTCAGGATCCTCTCTGGAAGCGGTGGTGGATACGAGTTCAAGCGCATTCAAGAGTTTTCGTGCGTCTCCTCCAGAAATTCTCAATAAGGCTTCAGATTCATCAATCCGGATCGGACTACCCATAGATTGTTCAAGTTTCTCTTTCCCCTGGTTCATTAACCGGATTAGTTGCTCTTCCCCGAGGCTTTTCAGGATATAAATCTGACAACGGGACAACAGCGGGGAGATTACTTCAAAGGAGGGATTCTCGGTGGTTGCTCCGATGAAAGTAACAATCCCCTTTTCCACAGCCCCCAGCAGAGCGTCCTGCTGGGATTTGCTAAACCGGTGGATTTCGTCAATAAAAAGGAAGGGACTCTCTCCGCTTTTTGCGGCACTGGCAATGATTTCACGTACCTCTTTTACACCTGAACTAACAGCGCTGAGGGTATGGAACGTTCGGTTTAACTGTTTGGAAATAATAAATGCCAACGTCGTTTTCCCCACGCCTGGAGGCCCCCAGAGAATCATCGAAGGGACATTTCCTGATTCAATGGCTTTCCTAAGGATTGCGTTTTTTCCAACCAGATGTTCCTGCCCGAGGTATTCATCCAGGTTTTCCGGTCTTAACTGCTCAGCCAGGGGAATTAACATGGGAGTCTGATTTCTGTTTCTGCATCAAAAATAGCTATTTTCAGTGATTTTTAGGAACGAGACCGATGGCTTTTAGCTTCCGGAAGACCACAGAGCGTTAAAAAATGTTAAAAATTAATTATACTGTAAATCAGTTAGATACACAAAATTGTTAAAAAATGTTAAAAAAAAACAGTCTGAAAATTTGGAGGGAATCCTTATGAAAGAGTATTTTTGCCATGAATTCCAAAAATCAATCAACAGATGAAAAAAATTGCAACCTTACTAGTAATTGGTGCTGTAGCTTTCTTATATGCTTGCGGCCCCAGTGCAAAAGAACAGGAAGAAAAAAGAATTGCTGACTCCATCCGCGTAGCTGACTCATTAGCAATGGTTCAGGCAGAACAGCAACGTATTGCTGATTCTATCGCAACCGCCCAGGCTGAAGCAGCTCATGCTGATTCAGTGGCTCAGGGTTTGATTAAAGAATAATAACCCTTACCAATTGAAAAAAGTAGGGGCATCCTGACGGGATGCCCCTACTTTTTTTTGGATACCCTTTCTTATTTTCAAGCCAACTTAGTGAGTGTTAAAGATTCTTTATTTCTGCAATGAGTTTCTGCATTGATGCTTTGGCATCTCCGAACAGCATCCGGTTCTTAGGATGGTAAAACAGGTTGTTTTCAATGGCCGCATATCCTTTGGCCATACTCCGTTTCATCACGATGACATTCCTGGCTTCCCACGCTTTGATCACCGGCATTCCGTAAATAGGACTGGCCGGATCATCCTCGGCCGCAGGGTTGACCACATCATTGGCGCCTACAACAATGACCACATCTGTACTATTCATCTCTTTATTGGCATCCTCCATTTCAGTCAGTTTTTCGTAAGGAACGTCGGCTTCAGCCAGGAGCACATTCATGTGTCCGGGCATCCGGCCTGCAACAGGATGGATCCCGTATTTAACCTCCACGCCCTTCCCGGTGAGGAGGTCGTCCAGTTCATGGCAAAGATGCTGTGCCTGGGCCACTGCCAGCCCATATCCGGGTACAATCAGTACTTTTTGGGAATAACTTAACAACACAGCGGCATCACTCAGGGAGATCTCTTTCACTGTTTTATCCCCAACATTGGCAGCGCCTGCCGAACTGCCGCCAAATGCTCCGATGATCACATTCAGGAGCGACCGGTTCATCGCTTTGCACATCAGGATTGTCAATATTGTTCCGGAAGAACCTACCAGGATTCCCCCTGTAAGCATAGCCTGGTTGTTGTAAAGGAAGCCTCCAAATGCAGCTGCCACCCCTGTAAAGGAGTTCAACAGGGAGATCACCACGGGCATATCTGCTCCTCCGATGGGCATTACAAAGGTAATTCCATAGACCAGTGCAAGCGCTGCAAACAGGTAGATCCAGATCATATCGGGCTTCTGGTGCAATAGCAGAATAATCACGACCATAGCAAGCAGGAGGATAAGAAAGGCCAGGTTGAAATAACGCATCAGTTTTGTTTTGATGTCCCCGATCTTATCATCCAGTTTGCCAAAGGCGATCATACTACCGGAGAAAGAGACACTACCGATCATCAACCCCATCAAAATGGTAAAAGTCTCTCCATTCAGCATGCCATGCCGAACGATCAGCTCCTGGGGAATATGAGGGAATTCCATCAGGGAAATCAGGGCAGCACAAGCACCTCCCATCCCGTTGAAAAGTGAAACCATTTGCGGCATCGCAGTCATCTTCACTTTTTTGGCAGCCAACCAGCCAACAATGCCTCCGATCACCAGAGCGGCAAGAATCCAGGGGATGTTCCCAATATGTTCTCCGTCTTTCTTGTGAAAGAGGATAGTGAAAAGGATGGCCAGGAGCATACCGCCGGC
>JAFGNY010000038.1 GCA_016926765.1 Bacteroidales bacterium
CTATTACTTATTTTGTTGACGCTGAAGAGACCGTAACTCCCGGAAGCTTCAAAAAACCAAACCTGGGATGATGTAACGAAAGGGATCCGGAAAACTGTAAGGGAATATCTTAGCTAAGACGGTTTCACCATTTTGCATTTCTCAGTTTTTTTTACCTTTACCCCCATGCACGACTACCCAATTTTTCTCTTTACCGCATTAATGATCTTCGGATATGGTTTGTTCTCGAGAAAATCGGGACAATCCATGATCACAGCGCCGATGGTATTCGTTGCGGTGGGTTTTTTAGCCAGCTATTTTCCGGTCGATTTCCTGAAAGGAGGGATCCGCGCTCCTTTTCTGAAAGTGATCGCCGAGTTGACCCTGGTATTGATTCTCTTTGTCGATGCATCAACCATCAACCTGCATGCTCTGATGAAAGAAAAAGGTATTCCTTTCAGGCTTCTGTTTATCGGGCTTCCACTTACCATGCTTACAGGTACCATCCTGGCGATCCCTCTTTTCCCATCTATCAGCATCTGGACTCTTTGCATGATGGCCTTCATCCTCTCTCCAACCGATGCTGCTCTTGGGAAACCGGTAGTTACATCCAACCGGATTCCGGAAAAAATCAAACAAGCAATTAACGTGGAAAGCGGTTTAAACGACGGCATTGCCCTCCCTCCGATTCTGGTCTGTCTGGCTGCGCTTACCGGGACGGTTGGACAACAAACTGAAGCTCATTTCTGGATTTTTTTCACGTTAAAACAATTGCTTCTGGGCCCACTGATCGGCGGGGCAGTAGGATGGTTCGGTGGCCGTTTGGTTGATAAAGCCTCTAAAGCAGGATGGATAAACGCTACCTTTCAACGATTGTCCTCCCTGTCGCTTGCCATCATGGCATTCTCGTTAGCTGAAATGATTCATGGTAACGGGTTTATTGCAGCGTTCTTTGCCGGTTTACTTCTGGGGACCCGGATCAAAGAGGTCAGGGAACGGATTCAGGATTTCGGCGAAGCAGAAGGAGAGGCGCTGGAACTTTTTATCTTTCTGTTGTTCGGGATGATCCTGGTTCCGTTATCGGCCCCCTACTGGAATCTTAACGTATGGATTTACTCCATCCTTAGCCTTACAGTTATCCGGATGATTCCCGTTGCCCTGAGTCTTTGGGGAACTAAACTTACCTGCAAATCCGTTGTCTTCATCGGATGGTTTGGCCCCCGGGGTATTGCATCGATCCTCTACCTACTTCTGGTACTCATTAAACTTGGAACAAAAGGGTATGAACAGATCATGTCGGTGATCGTGTTAACTGTTCTTTTAAGTATCTTCCTTCATGGATTGAGCGCAGTACCCTCCACAAGATGGTATACAAACAGAGGACAACCGGAATATTGATTATCTTTATCAGAAAATTTATAACTCCTTTCATATGAGGATTCGTTATGCTCCCGGCCTGATGGTCCTTTTCGGGATCACGGTCTCTGCGTTTCAGCTTAATTCAGACAATCCTGTCCTGAAAAAACAAAGCGTTGCAATATCCAATAAATGCCTGACCTGTCACGCTGGCATTGAAGAGATCAAAGACCCTGGGTCATCGATGATGGATGGCATCCGGGAGGTCGCTTCCGATGCAGGGTACGAAGAAAATACCTGTATCGTTTGTCATGGAGGTAATCCGGAAGCTACCGACAACACAACTGCTCACAAAGGGACTCTCTCCTATTTTCAGGAAAATGACGGCCCAAAGGATTTCTATCCTGATCCGGGAAGCCCATGGATCAATCTCAACACATGCGGCTATTGTCATGAAGCGCAAACCAGGCCACAGTTTACCTCCCTGATGTTCACCGAAGCCGGGAAAATCCAGGGAACCGGGTGGGGTTTTGGAGGATTAAACGGGTACAATCACAACCAGGCCAACTATGATGTGGATGAATTGCCGGTAGATAACCAACAGGGGTCGAAAATATATCTTCAATATATGAAAAAACTGAAAGCGGCAGAACCCCAAATTTTTCCAGGAATGATGAAGCAATTACCACCCGCCCCCACCCCGGAAGAGATCGCAAAGGATCCGCAATTAGCTGCATACACCTATATCCGGCAGGAATGTCAGCGCTGTCATACCGGAAACCAGGGGCGGAAATCCCCGGGCGACTACCGCGGAATGGGATGTAGCGCCTGCCATATTCCCTATTCTACGGAAGGATATTACGAAGGAAAGGATTCTTCAATTTCCCGTAAAGAACCAGGGCATGTATTGGTTCATAGCCTGCAGGCAACCCGGGAATGTGCAGTGACAATTCATGATAAAACCTATTCAGGGATTCCCGTTCGTACCTGCGTGACCTGCCACAACCGTGGAAGACGGATCGGAACTTCGTTCATGGGGTTGTTGGAAACAGCTTACAAATCTCCGTTTATGCCCGATGGCAATGTACAGGAACAGGTGTTTACCAAAAACTACATCCATCTCCACGCCGACATCCATAAAGACAACGGGATGCTTTGTCAGGACTGTCATACTTCGCTGGATATCCACAGCAGTGGAGTTCTTGCCGGAACGACCCTCGCCCCGATTGAGATTGAATGCCAGGATTGTCACGGTACCCCACAAAAATTTCCCTGGGAGTTACCAATCGGTTTCGGTGATGAAGTAACAGGGGATCTCCCGGCTACCGGTGAAGCCCGCGGAGTGGCTGATGAGATTGCTGAATATTCTGCCGAAGGAACATTGTTTGATGCCGAAGAGGGGTATCTCCTCTCTGCCCGGGGTAATCCGTTGCCTCATGTTGTTAAAAAAGGCGACGTTGTAATCATTCACACAGCCGGGGGAAAAGATATTGTACTTTTTCCGTTAAAAACGTTGTTACAGAAGAAAAAGCTTAGTTCAGAAGGTATTGTTGCCATGGATAATGTTAAAGGTCATATCGACCGGATGGAGTGTTATGCCTGTCACGACAATTGGGCCCCTCAGTGTTATGGCTGTCACCTGAAGGTGGATTATTCCAAAAATGAATTTCGGACCGACTGGACAGCAAATGGTAACGATCATGCACCAAACGGTTTGACTGCTGATGCCAGAGGCGAAAGCAACCATCATCTCATTCCCGGGAGGGTGGAAGAGCAACAAAGTTATATCCTCTTTGAAAACCCTCCCCTGGCAGTTAACGGGGAGCACCGGGTCTCTGTCAGTGTTCCGGGATGCCAGACCACTGTCAGCATCATAGGAAAAGATAAAAAGCCTTTATTGTTGAATCATATATTCCGGATACCAAATGTGGAAGGCGCCGGCCCTGAAGGTCAGCTTGCCAGCGATATGGCTATCCTGCACCCCCATACCGTATCAAAACAGGCACGGAGTTGCGAAAGCTGTCACGACGATCCGAAAGCCCTGGGATATGGAATTGAACAGGGAAGTCTCATGGCTGATCCCAGTAAACCTTACAACATCGACCTGACCTCTGCAGATGGGACCTTGTTGCCCGACAACAGCAAAGCCCAGATCAATTCCATTCCGAATCTGGATCACGACTGGTCACGGTTTGTATCTGAAGAGGGAACACAATTGCAAACCGTGGGGCATCACTTTACCGGGGAACGCCCGTTGAACCAGGACGAACGGATGCGGATCTCCCGCGAAGGGGTCTGTTCCTCCTGCCATCAAAGCATCCCCGACAAAGATCCGGCTATCAGCCTGCTTTCGCATGTCCGTGAAGTAGCAGCCATTCCGGTAAGCAATGCCATGCATTTGTCGCTTCTTCACCGGGCAATCATTGTAACCGCCTGGATAGAGGTGATCGCACCTGTATTGATTGTTTCTGTAATTCTCTTTTTATTCCTGAGAAAGCGTTATCTTAGGAAAAAACACCTGTAGAAAGAACCTCATGCAACGACAAACATCGGATGATGAAACCCTCTGTAAATTGGTTACCCGGTCTTCTGATAGATCCAAAAAATTGTACTATAACTAAAGTCTATGGAAAAAAACCTGAGCCTTTCCCGGTCAAATAGTATTTTACTAACAGTTGCTGCTTACCTGGCAGCCCTGTGTTGTGCCATCCTAGTGGTAAGGGCCACCTCCCTGCAACATCCGTTAGCCCAACTTGCCCTGGGCGATCTGGTAGCTACGGTAGTGATCTTTCTCTTTTCGGTAGCTCTCAATAACTCCTCCATGTACGATCCCTACTGGAGCCTGAAACCATTGGTATTTGCCGTTTATTACCTGATGTTCCCTTCTCTTGCCGGAGAGGGGGTACTGATGGGATCGTGGCGACTGCTCCTTGTAACTACACTGATCTTGCTTTACTCCATACGTTTAACCAGTAACTTTTACCGCGATTGGCCTGGCTTGAAGCATGAAGACTGGCGTTATCAGGAATTCAGGAAACAATACCCGAAGATTTACTGGCTGATGAGTTTTTTCGGGATCCACTTTTTCCCTACTGTGATGGTTTACCTGGGTTGTCTTCCACTTTTTGGGATTTGGCAAGCTGGCCAAACTCCATTCAACCTGACTGATCTGGCGGGTGGCCTGATCTTGACTGGCGCAATCATCCTGGCTTTCACTGCTGATGAACAACTTCGCCGGTTCCGGAAAAATCCGGCCAACAAAGGGATGGCTATCACCACAGGATTGTGGGGGATTTCGCGTCACCCCAATTACCTGGGGGAGATCCTCACCTGGTGGGGCCTATTCCTGGTTGGCCTGGCTGCCGGGATCGGGTATTGGTGGACTGGTATCGGAGCCGTCATGATCACATTGATGTTTCTCTTTATCAGCATTCCGATGATTGAAAAACGCAATCTGCAACGCAGGAAAGGATATACTGATTATATTGAACGGGTTCCTGAACTGGTTCCAAAACTTTTATGATTCTTCTCTGTGAATTCAAGTGCTTCACCTGGTATTTTTTGTGGTTAATTTTTTTAATCCCGATCAACCTAAAACTCAGGATTATAACCGAATACCACCTTCCGGGCAGGATCAAATCCTTGACCATCTTTATTCCATATCATATACCAATCCCCATGTTCATTCATAGAACCTTCTTTCACGAGAAGATCGGTATACCCGTCACCGTTGAAGTCGCCCGTGACGAATTTCCTGCCCCGGGAACCACACTTTAATTTTTACATATGGATAAGGCGACCAGGGCAATGTTTCGGGAAGATCTTCTCCCATCTTCATCTCCTTCAGTTTCTCACGAAATTCAGGATACCGTCGAACCGGAAGTTTCACCCGGATAAAATCGGCTTGTCCGCTCTCTTGCCGGTACCCTTCTTCCAGAATTTCTCCTCCAACCGAATCGATCAGTTCTCTAAACAGGAGCATCCGGGGATCGTTCGCATTTTTTTCGAACCGGCTTTTTCCCGGACCTTTGCTTTTTTTCTCAATATGGAATGAAAAACTGGTTTCGAGATCATTTGGCATATAGAATCCTGTGGGAATCACCAGGAAAGCAAGAATAAGAATAGCTGCTGCCACGGAGAGTGTTCGCAGGAGAATAATCTTTCCGGCAGGGGCAGACGAAATAGGTGGTGCATGCTCCTGACTATCGATCGCCTGCCAGATCCCGGCCTCCAACCAGAAAGGCGCTTCCACATCAAATGAGACCTGCTTTGTTCGATATTTTCTGCTTTTCACCATATCGTTACAGGCATTCACCATGATCCGGTAAAGCCATGTTGAGAACTTTGCGCGATAGTTGAATCCGGGCAGGTGTTTGTAAATCCGGATGAATATTTCCTGCGAGCAGTCTGAGGCATCCGGTTCATCTCCCAGAAACCGGTAACAAAAGCTATACACATCATGCTGATATTTTTCAATCAAGAGGTTAAACGATCGTTTATCCCGTGTATCGATGAAGGGTTTGATCAAAGGAATGTCCGGATCTTCCAGTTGATTGGTCATGAAACCGTTTGTTCAGGTTTATTTGAATGGTCTAAGTTACTGTTTTTCATCTTACAGGCAATAAAAAATCAGCATTTGCCACCCAAATAACCAGATCGGGTTCCAAAGCGCCAACAGACCTGAGGATGACCAGAAAAGGCTTATCGAAAGCCAGTATCCTACTTTGAGAACCCTTGATCTTGATGATTTGTCCGTTAACCTCGGCTACAGCCCCCGATTCATCCATCGAGAAGTTGATTTGTTGACTTGCCAAAACAAAAAAGTAATCGGTAAACTTGTTGTTGGTTAAATATTTTCCTTCCAGTTCCTGATAATGTTGCTCAACCGACAGGTTGATCTTTGGAATGATCAGTTCATCCAAACGTGTGAGTTCATCCATGAACTTATATTGAATCCTACCCATCACATTGGCAACGGTGGTCAACAAATCGTCCTGAAAAGGAATTTTTGCCAGAATCAGCTCTTTTGCAGAATCGGCATCCGGTATCTGAATAATAAACTCGTTGGCATGCTTATAATCAAACAACCTGACCTGCTTCCTGACCGGCCCCACTGGATCAGGCCTCTCCCCAAACTTTGGCAAACCAAAACATGAAACCGTAACCTCTTTTTCTTCATTCATAAATTTCCATTGAAGGGATTGAAAAGGATATTTGAACCTGACAGATGTTTTCAGATAGGAATAACAAACGATTCCTTCTCTCTCTTTTTTAAATAGATCAAGATCAGGTTCTGTGATCCCGAACTGGTTTTCCAGCGATTCCTGGATCTGATCAATGATCCCATTTTCAATGTACCCTGCCTTGAAAAACCACTCTTTGTTCAGGGGCGGATGATAAGGAGTTCCGTTTAAGCAGTGTACCAGTGGATCGGGTTGACGAAGCCGGATATCTTCGCCGACAATTTCCTCCTTCAATAAGGTCCAGGATGCTCTGAACGTGGGCGAATAGAGGATATTATTCTGTTGGGAAAGGTGTTGGCTGAGGCAGGGTATTACCTCAGTATGACCATCAGCCATTTCAGGAAAAGAGGCGGGAATCCCATTCAGGAAAATGGCTATTGGGATCATCATTGCATATGTTTTCATCATCTTTGGGTGTTAAAAGGTTTCCGGTATGACTGTCAGTTTAAAAAAAAGTTCCGGATTTTTTTTTTAGCATTGAAACACCCCCGATCAGAACGCCTGAGCGATCCCCACATACATCCCCCACCCTTTACGATCAATAGCGGCATCGACGCGTAACCGATATTCCGCAAAGGAATGATGGTGAAATTGATATTTTATCGGCCTTTTTCAGGGTGTTCGCAATGATGACGATGGTATCATTGGAAATGACGGGATTCTGGCCGGCCAACTATTGAGCAAAAATAAAGAGGCAAAAGAAAAACGGTATGATCTTCATGTGGTAACAAATCTCTGTTCTAAAAGTTTTGAATTCCTTGCAGAGATTTTTAATTGAATAGTCTCACCGCCAACCTGCAAAAATGCTGTATGGTTTCTCCTCTCAACTTTTCTTAAAAATTTCAGATTGATAATATGAAAACGACTGATCCGGAAAAAAGAGGTTTCGGGGAGTAGTTTGCCTACCTCATTCAAACTCAGTGTCACGACTTCAGATCGATCGTCAATCAGGTAGATTTCACAATAGTTCCGGCAAGCTTCGCAATAGATGATTTCGTCGGTGTCAAGAATGATAAAACCACTGCATGTATTGAATTTGAGCTGTTTGGCTTGTGAGATTTTATCCATAAGACGCTCAAATCTCATGGGGAAATTCAGATTTTCCCGCGGACTATCCATCCGTTCAAGCGTTTGAGCCAATTCCAATGGGTTGATGGGCTTTAAGAGGTAATCAAAAGCAGCGTGCCTGATGGCTTCTATGGCATATCTTTCAAAGGCTGTGATAAAGATGATCTGTGGACTGTAGTGATCTGATTTGATTTCTTTTACAATATCAAATCCTGTTTTCTCAGGCATTTGAATATCCAAAAAAAGCAAGTCAGGCTTTTCCGAAAGGATATGTTCGATGGCCTCTTCCGGATTAGTGTATGCGCCGATACAGCGGATCTGTTTGTAGTTAACAAGGTGTTGTTGTAACAATGAGATCGCTTTCAATTCATCATCCACAATGATTGTATGGAATGGTTTACCTGCCATGTCCAATGAATTTATAGGAAAAGTGTAAAGGTATTAAAATCCTGACTTTTGTGCCCATAGGATGGTTTTCATTATCAAAAAGATCGATGATCTCATGCTGAATTTTGGAGTTATTGAATTCGTTGAAAAGATTGAAATAATTTTCCATTATTTTTAACCCAAATCCGGTTGAGTCAGTAGAGATCTCTTTAGCTTTCGCCCTGCCTATGCCATTGTCGGTTACCTCAATTTTTAAGGATTGGTCAGATTGTTCAACCGAGACCTTCAGCCATCCTTTATCAGATTTATGACGCAAGCCGTGTTTGACAGCATTCTCAACATAAATCTGCAGCAGCATTTTAGGTACTTTCCTGTTTACATCAATTTCATCAGAAACATCAATAAAATAATCAAACTTGTTGGGGGTTCGTAATAATTCCAGATCAAGGTAGTTTCTCAGAAAATCAATTTCCAATGACAAAGGCATGATAATTTTATCAGTCGATTCAAGAGTATTGTGTATTAACTTGGTGAAGATAAGAAAAGGTTTGTAAATGGATGGATTCTCTTGTTGGATCAACGCGGCAATGGTATTGAATACATTGAAAGTAAAGTGCGGATCCATCTGGTTTTTTATCGCTTTTAACTGCAATTCCATGATTTGCCGCTTGACCAGCTCTCTTCGCTGA
>JAFGNY010000282.1 GCA_016926765.1 Bacteroidales bacterium
CCCGGTCTTGCTCCTGGTAGTTGGAAAAGAATATTACAGTTCAAACGGAAAGCCAAATGCTCTGTATGCCTACGACTGTGGTCAGGCGATGGCTCATATCTCACTGGAAGCGACCCATCTTGGATTGTTCTCGCACCAAATGGGAGGTTTTTCGGCCGGGGAAGCGGTGGATATCTTTCAGATTCCTGAGGGATATAAACCCCTTGCCATGATGGCCATCGGGTACTATGGCGACACGGATGCCCTGCCTGAAGAGCTAAAGAAGAGGGAGACGGCATTGCGGGAAAGAAAAGAGCTGCATGAACTTGTCTTTAGCCACAAATTCGGAGAGACCTCTTCTATAATTAACCTGTAAAGTCTGAACCCAATGCCCTCATATCCAATCACATACATTCCTGCATTCCTGTTATCACTCACCTCACTTTTCGTTCTTACAGGTTGCAATCAGGCAGGCAGGGACGGCGTTTCGAAAGATCAATCAAAGCCCTATATCGCTGCTGAAATCCCTCTATTTAATGCCGATTCGGCCTATGACTATGTTGCGGCACAGGTGAATTTCGGCCCCAGGGTCAACAACTCAAAAGCTCATGAAGCCTGTGTAGCCTACCTGACCGAAAAGCTAAAGGAGTTCTCAACTGATGTAATTGTCCAGTCGGGAACGGTCAGCGCTTTTGATGGCACTCCTCTTGCATTTCAAAACATCATCGCCACGTTTGGCCCCGAAGGAAATAACCGGATCCTCCTGGGAGCCCATTGGGATTCCCGTCCCTTTGCCGATCAGGATCCCGATGAGGGGAATTTTTACAAAGCCATCGACGGAGCCAACGACGGGGCAAGCGGTGTAGGTGTATTGCTGGAAATTGCCAGGCAGCTGAGTAAAAAACCGCCACCTGTGGGAGTAGATATCATCCTGTTTGATGCGGAAGATTACGGACCTCCGGAAGCCCTTCAGGACAACCGCAATTCGGGGGAATTCTGGGGACTTGGCTCGCAATACTGGGCGAAAAACCCCCATCATCCCGATTACTATGCCAAATATGGGATCCTGCTTGATATGGTCGGAGCTTCCGGCGCTACATTTCCCATGGAAGGGTTCTCAATGGAGTATGCTCCGCATGTGGTGAAAAAGGTTTGGAATATCGGGAATTTACTCGGTTATTCTTCCTATTTTCTCTTTCAACGGGGTGGTTACATCACCGATGACCATTACTACGTGATCCGCGACAGGGGGATTCCCATGATCGACATCATTCATTTGGATCAAAACAGCGAAAACGGGATGTACCGCCACTGGCACACCCTGGAAGACAACCTGGATAAGATTGACCCCGGGACCCTTCAGGTTGTGGGGCAAACCTTACTGACGGTAATCTATTCGGAGAGATAACGGATCCCGGCATCAGATGATTTTCGGCTGACATTTCCTGTAGAATTTCCGCTGCATGATAAGAATCGTATACGAGTGATCTACCAGGTTTGAGGTAAGGGTCAGCAAATCCATTATTGTCATACTTTTTCGTGTACTGATCTCTGCCTTCTTCAGCTTATGGATCAGATCGATCTTCGATTTCTCGATAAGGTCCGAGACAACCATTTTTTGTTGGTCC
The DNA here is from genome assembly GCA_016926765.1 of Bacteroidales bacterium. Classification (GTDB taxonomy): domain Bacteria; phylum Bacteroidota; class Bacteroidia; order Bacteroidales; family FEN-979; genus QYOJ01. The sequence continues at coordinate 1,608 of JAFGNY010000282.1, forward strand.
AGCAATTCCAAATCAGAGAGGAACTTCTCCCTGACCATGGCTTGAACCAGGTTTAAAAACTGTTTGAAGGCCTCCGACAACTGAAGGAGGTCTTGTTTTTCATCCTTCAGGAATGGAGGATGGTGATTATCCACGTAATCGAAGGCCAGCAGCTGCATCTGCTTCATATACCCGGTTACCTCCCTCATCTGGTTGAGGATCTGGAGCAGGGAAACACCGGCTTCGATCGCAGTATCATCAATCTTCCTCAGGGTTTTATCGAAGGTCTTTCGTTGCGCTTTTATCTCTTTCTGAGACTCTTTCAGCTCCTTTGACAACTTGTTCAGTTGTTTTCTCTTCTCATTGACCAGTCCTGAAATGGCGCGTTGATAAAAGTCCCCCATTTCCCCGGCATATGCATCCATTCTCAGCTCACACCTGATATATATTGAACGTGTGTCAATCATTTCAACCTGATCCTCAAGAGCTGTAATCTCTCTCTTCTCGTTCTCTTTTTTCTGATGAAACCGGTGGGTGCGATAAACAAAAAAGAGAGCTAATCCTATCAGCGCCAGAATGGCGACCAACCCCCCGTAATAGATGATTGTGGCCATAATTCCGGCCACAGTAAAAGCAATTAATGCAGTAAAGAACCATCCTCCCACAACGGTAATTACTCCGGATACCCTGTAAACGGCGCTCTCCCTCCCCCATGCCCGGTCGGCCAGTGAGGCTCCCATCGCCACCATAAAGGTGATGTATGTTGTAGATAGTGGAAGCTTCAGGTTGGTACCGATGGTGATCAGAATACTTGATACCATCAGGATCACCGAAGCTCTTACCAGGTCGAAAGCCGGACCATCTTTCAGGCGTTTACTCTTTTTTACCTGTTCAAACCGTGTTCCGATCGCTCGTAATACAGGCTTTGGCATCACGAAGATGTAGGCTTTGTTTAATTGGAGCGCTATGGAGACCATCCCCCTTGCCAGTACTGAGGATTGAAAGGATTCATCACCTTCATCCTGCCGCCCCAGATTGATGGTAGTACTGGTTACAGAACGTGCTTTTTTATTGACAAAGAGCGTGATTACCATAATCGTTCCGGCAATCAGCAGGAACAGGGTTGGGGTCTTGACAGGATTCCGAAGCATCTCCATCATAAAGCCTCCCGGATCGGAACTCCCCGATGCCTGGAAGATCTGAAACGACTCCAGTCCGGCCAATGGCACCC
>JAFGNY010000283.1 GCA_016926765.1 Bacteroidales bacterium
CAGGGTCTGTGCCTGAAGCGTTGTCACTGTGATCATTGCACAAATGAACAAAAGTAATCGTGCTTTCATATTTCTGGATGTTGGTTATTACAAATTTAGAAAATAAATTCAACCCCTAATTTGTACATTTGCAGGCATATTCTTACGTAATGTTTAATTTCTCATTCTTCATTTTTAATTTTCTATTTTATGCCCGGAAAAACCTTTGTTGAAAAGATCTTTGACGCTGATGCCGGAAGCATCGTGTTTGCTACTCCCGACATCATTTTGTCGCACGACAATACATCCAGTATCTACAGTACATTTAAAAAAATGGGCGGAGAGACCCCGGTAAACCCGGATGCCCTTCTCATCACCCTCGATCACAATGCACCTCCGACCAACTCAAAGCTGGCAAACGATTACCAGACAATCCGCGATGTTGTTGAAAAATTTGGCATCAATAAGTTCCATGATGCCGGAGATGGGATCTGTCATCAACTCATGGCGCTGTATGCCCGTCCCGGGATGATCATCGTTGGGAGCGACAGCCATACCAGTACTGCAGGCGCCATTAATGCCTTTGCGGCGGGCATTGACCGGACTGAAACCGCCGGGTTGTGGAAGCAGGGAGAAACCTGGTTCCGGGTTCCCGACACTATGAAGATCACCCTGCATGGAAAACTGTCGGACGGTATATTCGCCAAAGACCTTGCTCTCTGGATTATCGGGATGATTGGCAGCAGCGGAGCCGATTACCTCTCCATCGAGTACCATGGCAAGGGGGTGGCATCCCTTTCGGTTGCCGACCGCATGGTTCTCTCTAACCTGGCCAGTGAGATGGGTGCAAAAAATGCTGTTTTTCCCGCGGATGCCATTTTACAGAATCACCTGGGAAAACCGGTGACTGGCCTCTGGGCAGATCCCGATGCCCGTTATATCAAGGAGATTGAGATCAACCTGACAACCATTGTTCCGGTCGTCGCCGCCCCACATCATGTAGACAATGTCAAGGCCGTTTCAGAAGTGGAAGGAACCACCATTCAGCAAGCCTTGATCGGAACCTGTACCAATGGCCGGATCGAAGACCTTCGCGAAGCCGCTGCCGTATTGAAAGGACACAAGATCCCAAAATACATGCAGCTGCTTGTCATCCCGGCCTCCAGAGAAATTTACCTGCAAGCCATGAAAGAGGGGTTGATCGAACGCTTCATGAATGCCGGAGCCAATGTATTGTCCTCCTCCTGCGGACCCTGTCTGGGTACAGGTCAGGGCATCCCCGCCGACGGATATAACATCATCTCTACCGCAAACCGGAATTTCAAAGGACGTATGGGCAATCCCAATTCGGATGTTTACCTGGCTTCTCCCGCCACCGTTGCCATCTCTGCCCTTAAGGGTGTGATTTCCGATCCGCGCGGAAAGAGCCATCAGGATCATTATCCTTTCCATATTCCGCAAAGCGCCACCGTTGACATCCGCGAAGGCGATGACCGATACGATGCACACACCTGGAACTATACCGATGTGGATAACCTCAATACCGACCAGATGTTTGCAGGAAACCTGACCTACAATGTTCAAAGCTCAGAACCGGAAAAGATCCTTCCCTATCTGTTTAAAGGATTCGATAACAGCTTTGCCGACCGCGTTAAGCCAGGGGATATCATCCTGGCAGGAGCAAATTTCGGCTGCGGAAGTTCACGCGAACATCCTGCCGTCGGACTCGCTCACGCCGGCGTGAAAGCAGTGATCTGCAAATCGGTCAACCGGATTTTCTACCGCTCCTCCGTTAACCAGGGATTGCCCATTATCCTGCTTCCTGAAGCAGTGGATGCATTTCATCAGGGGGAGAGTGTAAGAATCGACTTCACAACGGGAACCGTCACCATTGCTGCAAAGGAATTCCGGTTTGCTCCGCTGCCATCGAAGCTGATGGAGATTTTTCAGGCAAAAGGACTCATCCATTATGTCAAAAACCGATGAAACGGTTCCTTCAGTGGGCTCTCTTTATCTCCGTATCCCTCCTCCTTGTATGGGCGCTGAAGCACACATTCCCGAAAAACACCGGCGCCCTGAACTACTTCCTTTTGTTTCTCTTCCTCGATGCGTTCCTGTGGGTCATGACCTGGCGGGAGATCCGGTTCCTGAGACCGTTTTGGAAATATCTCCTGGCCACCCTCTTCTGGATCCCTTTTGGATTGGTACTTGCAGGGGTTGTTGCTGGCTTTTTCAGCACCTACTTTTTTTGGCCCCAGTTTGTTAAAACCTATCTGACAAGCATTGTTTTTACCGCTTACGCTTCAAAAGCGATCCCTGTCATCGTGTTGTTTGCGATCCTCCTCTGCCAGGGACTCCTGCTGCTCCTGTCGAAGGTTTCACCCCGATTCAAGCCAGTCCAACGGAGGCCGGGAAAGCTCTTTTTAACAGGGTGGCTTGGCGGTATCCTGCTGTTTCTGCTGATGATGGCCGGCATGGTGCTATGGGAACATCACGTTAAAGTGAGAAAAACGGAAATCACGCTGAAAGAGCTTCCTCATGCATTTAATGGTTTTCGTATCGTTCAGATCTCCGATCTGCATCTCGGAAGCTGGAACCGGAAATCCAAGCTGGTTGAGCTTGTCGATAAAATCAACGAGCTCAAACCCGATCTGCTCTTCTTTACGGGAGACCTGTGTAACTATTCTACGATGGAAGCATGGCCGTTTCAGCAGATCCTCGGGAAAATCAAAGCAACCTATGGTATCTATGCCGTTCTGGGAAATCATGATTACGGCGACTACATGACCTGGATCTCAAACGAATCAAAAAGGCAAAATATGCTTGACCTTTACCGGTTTTATGATGAACTTGGCTGGAAACTGTTACGAAACGAACACGATTTCATCGTACTTCATCATGATAGCCTGGCCATCATCGGAGTAGAAAACTGGGGGGTGCTGAACCGGTTTCAACGGCTGGCCGATCTCCCAAAGGCAATGGCAGGCACCGAAAATGTGCCAACGAAACTGTTGTTGTCCCATGATCCGTCACATTGGGACAGCATCGTCAGCAGGGAATACCCCGGCATCGATATCACGTTTGCCGGACATACCCATGGTGGACAGGTAGGGATTGAAACCAACCAGTTTCATTGGAGCCTCATCCAGTATACTTATCCTGAATGGGCTGGCTTGTATCAGAAAAAATGGCATGACAGTACAACGCAGTACCTTTATGTAAACCGGGGCGCCGGAACGATCGGATATACCGGAAGGGTGGGGATCTGGGCAGAAATAACACTGATTATCCTTATGGGTAGTGAGTCTGAAAAGAGCATGGATTAAAAATTTTTGTAAATTCACAGTTTCTCATTGAATGAATTGTGATGGCTGATTCCCTGATATCGGTAACTCAAACGAATTCGCATTACCGTTACTGGGTATCCCATAAATGGGTTCCGGATAATATCATGAATAGATGGAATTACAAGATGCCATTGTCAGGCTTGAACAGTCGCTTCTATTGCTTGACCGTACCTCAGCATGGAATGTGATCCTTGATGTTTCTTCTGAAACCAATCCCTTTGAAACAGCCAGCGAGCTGGTATCATTAACGCTGGAACGGATTGGAAAAAACTGGGAAGAGGGGAATCTTTCCCTTTCTCAGGTTTACATGAGCGGGGTCATCTGTGAAGAGTTAATCGATTTGTTGCTTCCCCCAAAGAGCCCCAACAGGATCGATCAGCCTAAAATGGGGATTGTCGTTCTGGAGGATTTTCATCTGCTTGGAAAACGGATCATTTATTCTGTCCTCAGGGCAGGAGGCTACGAACTGGAAGATCTTGGACATGGAATTACGGTAAACAACCTGGTTCAGAAAGTGAATGATAAAAACATCCGGATTCTGCTAATCTCCGTGCTGATGCTTCCATCCGCTTTGCGAGTTAAAGAGCTTAAAAAACAACTGAATGGGTCGGCTGTAACACTGGTGGTAGGGGGTGCCCCGTTCCGTTTTGATCCAAACCTGTGGAGGGAGGTTCACGCTGATTTCTGTGGACACAACCCCTCCGATGCCCTTCAGATTGTCGAACGCTTAACCAAGGCATCATGAGCAAGCAAAAGATGACCTCAATGGAGAGAGTGTTAGCCACTCTCGGACACCAGGAACCAGACCGTGTGCCGGTGTTTCTTCTTTTAAGTCTTCACGGAGCAAAGGAGCTGGGTATATCTATTCAAGATTATTTCAGTAAAGCCGAACATGTGGTAGAAGGACAGATGCGGCTTCGTGAAAAATACCAGAATGATTGCATTGATGCTTTTTTCCATGCCCCTATTGAAATAGAAGCGTGGGGAGGCGAGGTGATCTTTTCAGATGACGGACCTCCAAACTCCGGAACTCCATTTATCAGGGACATCCAAGAGATTAAGTTCCTCAAGGTGCCAAAGGTAAGCGAATCGGAGGGGCTTCAACGGGTTTGTGATGCCATATCCCGGTTCAAATCGAGGATTGGCAATGAAGTTCCGATCGTCGGCGTAGCTATGTCGCCATTTTCCCTTCCAGTAATGCAGATGGGCTTTGATAAATACCTGGACTTGATGTACCTGCATCCTGAAGAGTTCCATCTCCTGATGCATCTCAATGAGCAGTTCTGCGTTGAATGGTCCAATGCCCAGCTGGCAGCCGGGGCTACTGCAATTTGTTACTTTGATCCTGTATCATCGCCAACGATCATACCACGGGAGAAGTATCTTGAAACAGGCTATCTAATTGCTAAAAGCACGATCAGTAAGATTAAGGGACCTACTGCCACCCATTTTGCATCGGGCAGATGCCTCGGGATCCTCGAGGATGTGGCTACTACCGGAACAGCCATAGCAGGCGTTTCCGCACTGGAAGACCTCGCCAAGCTCAAAGAGAAAGCACAAGGGAAGATCACCCTTCTCGGCAACCTGAATGGCATTGAAATGCGTACATGGACTCCTGAAAAAGCAGAGCAGAAGGTGAAAGAAGCCATCTTTAAAGCAGGCCGGGGAGGAGGGTTCATTCTTTCTGACAACCACGGAGAAATTCCATTCCAGGTTGAGGATGAAATCCTGATGGCTATCTCCGATGCAGCCAGAAAATGGGGAGAATATCCACTCACCTGATATCAAAATGA
>JAFGNY010000284.1 GCA_016926765.1 Bacteroidales bacterium
GGATGTCGCTCCACTGATCACTACCCGCTGGAACCAGAGTCCGTGGTACAATGAGATGTGTCCGGCCGACCCGGCCGGCCCGGGAGGGCACTGTGTTGCCGGATGTGTGCCGGTTTGCATGGCCCAGGTCATGTATTATTTCCGCTGGCCCGAAACAGGCGCCGGATCTTATACCTACACCGAGCCGAATTACGGAGTGCTGACGGCCGACTTCGGAGCCACCACCTATCAGTGGAACGAAATGACCAATAGCATCACCCGAAGCAATCCGGCTGTCGCAGAGCTGATCTATCACCTGGGGGTCTCGTGCGATCTGCAGTACGGCCCTTCCGGATCAGGCATGTACAACCACAAAGCCGCCTATTCGCTCCGGACATTTTTCAAGTATTCTCCCGAAACACAATACCTCTTCCGCGACAGTACCACCCTGAACTGGGACAGCGTGCTGATCGTCCATCTCGACAAAAAAATCCCGATGTACTATGCCGGATGGTCGGATCCGAATGTCTCGGGCCATGCCTTTGTATGCGACGGATACCAGGATTCCTGCTTTTTTCATTTCAACTTCGGATGGGGTGGAAGCAGCGACGGCTACTTCTACACCAGCGACCTGACCCCCGGAGGCAACAATTTTAACCTGGCCCAGGAGGTGGTCATCAACTGCTTCCCCGACACGGTCAACTATTCCTACCCTGTTCAGTGTGCGGGAGAGGTGGGGTTCACTAAGATGTTGGGTTCGTTTGAAGACGGGAGCGGCCCCAATTACAACTACCTTTCTGATGCCGGCTGCAGCTGGCTGATCAATCCACAAAGTGTTACCGACTCCGTTTCCAGCATCACGCTCGAATTCGACCGGTTCGCCACCAATACCGTTGACCTCGTTTCGGTATATGACGGCTCCACGGCGGACGATCCTCTCCTGGGAAGCTTCTCCGGGAATGAGACACCTTCCGTGATTACCTCTTCGGGAAGCAGCATGCTGATCACTTTTCAAGCCGACGGAATTCAGCCTACCGAAAATGGCTTCCTGGCTCATTACAAAGCCAACCAACCGGTGTGGTGTTCGGGAACCACTGCCATCAAAGCCGACACAGCGGAATTCTCGGATGGCAGTCTCCAGTTCAACTACTACAACAACGCCCTCTGCAAATGGAAAGTAGAAACAGAATCGGGCGACCCTCTCACCATCTACTTTGACTCGTTTGATACAGAGGCTGACCATGATTTCCTGACCATATATGACCTCGAAACAGGTGACACGCTGGTACGTCTCTCCGGGGCCTATCTTCCCGGCAACCTTCCTGATTCGGTGACAGCGCCCGGCGGAAAGATGTTTTTAGTCTTTACCACCAACAGCACCATTACAGCCGACGGATGGAAGATCCATTATCCGAAGAGGTCCAATATCGGCATGGAGGATCAGAACGGCCTCAGCCACCTGCAACTTTTCCCCAACCCCTCGTCAGATCTGGTGAACATCCGATTCATCTCAACCAAGGCATCCCCGGTTCAGTTGATCATTTCTGCCTCAGACGGACGAATCCTCCGTGAAACCACGTGGCAGACAAAAGCAGGAAGAAACAGCGGGGAAATTGACGTACACGAGCTGCAACCAGGGATCTACCTGGTCAGGTTAACATCCGGCCAGGGAACATCTGTTAAAAAACTGGTGGTTCAATAAGGATGAAAGACGAAATACGAAATACAGCTATCCAATCCAAAAAAAATTTTATGAAACATCTCATTACGCTTCTCTTAACCCTTTCTCTGTTTACCGCTTCTGCGGCTAAAGTGAGTCTCGAACAGGCGATGCTGGTTGGCAAAAACTTTTTCGTTGAACAGACGAACCGGCACAACCCGGTTGATTACAACCAACTGAATATCCGCGGAACCCTGAGTGAATTTTACCAGGGAGAAATTGCATACTATGCCCTGAATTTTGACCAGGGAGGATGGGTAGTCGTTTCTTCAGAAGATGCCGTTGTACCGGTGCTAGCCTACTCGTTTGATGGGATGTACAGTCGGGCTGACCAGCCTCCGCAGTTTATCAGCTGGATGGAGGGTTATGCCAGGCAGATTGCCTGGTTGAGGGAACACGATGACATAGCAACGGAAGAGGTTGCAGCCATTTGGAACCGCCTATCCACAATGGATCCGGCAACGCTTGACCTCTTCCAGGATAGCCGCGATGTGGCACCGATGCTAACCTCCACCTGGAATCAGGGAAGTCCCTACAATTTTCTTTGTCCGGCCGATGCTGCCGGTCCGGGCGGACACGTATATGCCGGATGTGTAGCCACAGCCATGGCACAAGTCCTCTACTATTACCGCTGGCCGGTGACGGGTAACGGACAGCATTGTTACAATCCTTCGGGTTATCCGCAGCAGTGTGCTGATTTTACCAACACCACCTATCCATGGAACGAGATGGTCAACAGTACCTCATCGAAAGATACGGCGATGGCCTTGATTCAGTGGCACTGTGGCATTGCCGTCAACATGATGTACAGCCCCGGAGGATCAGGTGCATACAGTGAAGATGCTGCTGCCGCTTTGCGCACCTACTTCAAATACCATCCCAACACGGTATTACTCTATAAAGAAAATTATACCGAAGAGCAATGGGCCGATATCCTCATCGCCAACCTCGATGCCCGGCGCCCGATGTACTACCATGGGTTTGGAAGTGGCGGCCATGCATTCAACGTAGATGGATACCAGGGCTCCGATTATTTTCACTTCAACTGGGGGTGGGGCGGATCCTATAACGGCTATTATTACCTCACAAACCTGAATCCCGGCGGAAGTAACTTTACCGAAGGCCAGGGAGCGATCGTTAACATTTACCCCGATACCCTCTCCTACACCTACCCTGCTTATTGTTCAGGACAAACCACTCTATCCCGGCTGAAAGGGACCTTCGATGACGGCAGTTGCCCGGAGAACTACCAGGAGAATTCAGATTGTTCGTGGCTGATCTCCCCGCAAAGCAATTCCGATTCAGTGGTCTCCATCACCATCTCCTTTCAGCGGTTCAGCACCGAGCTGAATACCGACATCGTAACGATCTATGAAGGGGCAACACCCGATGGCGATATCCTTGCACAATATTCAGGCAATGACATTCCGGCGTCAGTGACAGTGGAAGGAAGCGAGGCTCTGGTTACCTTTACCAGCAATGAGAATACAAATGAGCCCGGTTGGTTTGCCAGCTATACTTCAGAGACGATGGACTGGTGCAGCGGGATCACCACCTATACCGAACCCCAGGGAAGTCTCAGCGACGGGAGCTTTGACTACCAGTATAAGAATAACGCCATGTGCCGCTGGAAAATCATCCCGAATGGAGACGGTCCACTCACACTTACTTTCTCGTCATTCCGTACCGAATCGGATTATGATATCCTGCGGATTTATGATCTGGGATCGGAAACCCTGATTGCCACCTGTTCAGGGATCTATTCAGGCTCCGATGTCCCGCCACCCGTGGTTGCCCAAAGCGGTCAGATGTTCCTGATCTTCTCGACCAACAGCTCTGAAACAGAAGCCGGTTGGGAGGCTCACTATACAACCTATCCTGTTGCGCTCGAGGAAAACCCTTCAGAGACTTCTGTTGCCATTTACCCCAATCCTGCAAAAAATCTCGTCAATGTCGAGGTCCAAGGTTTCCGCTCTCAGGAATTGAAGCTGGAATTGACAGATGTTAACGGTAAGATGAACCGGTCGGTCAAACTGGATGTAAAGGATGGCGTTAGCCATGAACAACTCGACGTCAGTTCGCTGCCTGCCGGAGTTTATTTTCTGAGGATAACCGGAAACGAGGGAACCCTTGTCAGGAAACTGATCCTCGAATAATGATTTTTCAAGCCTGAAATTAATTTTCAGGTAGTCTACTATTCAGGTGTATAAAGGATATCAATTTCTCCTTTGTTTTCCAGGCACTCCATGAGCTTGTTTTTAAGCTTCCAGCATGTCATTTGTCTGATTTCCAGATGACGGGAGAGTTCATAGGAGGATATTTTCGGATCTGAGCAAACCATATAAACCATTTTGAATGCTTCTGTGATAGGAAGATGGCATCGGTGGAAAATGGTGTTGGCTGTGGCTGACTCTTCGCTTTTACACCGTGTACAACGCCTTGAATAAGGCGTTTTCCCCTTGCAGTAGTTTGTATGGCCGCATTTTTTACAAACAAACCCTTTTGCCCACTTTTGTTCGGAAAGAAACTGTAGACACTCGTCGTCCGTAGCAAAGTGAGTTGAAAACATCTCAACATTCAGAGTCTGGAAAAACTGTTTCATGATGTGAAGTAAAATTCTTTGCAAAAATAAAAAAAATAGTGATAGTTATGCGATTTATAATAAAAAATGATTTATCTTTGCAGCGTCATTTAAAAACGAAAACTATGAAAAAATATTCAATTCTGATAGGGTTTGCCCTTGTTTTGAGCCTGACAGCATGCAGCAGCAACGATGGGAACAAGAGTTCCAATACCACCGCACGGTTGGAAGCCAGTAGTGACGGTAACCTTACGGATGAGGGGAAAGTGATGCATCTGAACGCAGAGCAGTTTAAAAATCTGGTATGGGATTACAGCAAAAATGCCGACACATGGGTTTTCAAGGGAGATCTCCCAGTCATCATCGACTTCTATGCCGACTGGTGCCGTCCCTGTAAAATGGTGGCCCCTATTATGGACGAGCTGGCTGCAGAGTACAAAGGCAAGATCCGGATTTACAAAATCGATACCGATAAGGAAAAGGAGCTTGCCCAGGTGTTTAACATCCGGTCGATCCCGGCAGTGCTGTTTGTTCCCAAGGATGGAAAACCTCAGATGTCGGTAGGCGCCCTCCCAAAACCCACATTTATCACTGCTATCACCGATGTCCTGATGGTGAAATAACTTTCATGACCTCATGACCTCATGACAAAAACAAGACAAATAAAAACAATCAAATTAATACGTTATGGCACTTGAACATTTAACAAAAGAGACCTTTTTTGAAAAGGTTTTCAATTTCGAAACAAATAAGGACTGGAAATTTGAGGGGAAATTACCCTGTATCATCGATTTCTATGCCGATTGGTGCGGCCCCTGTAAAATGGTGGCTCCAATCCTGGAAGAACTTTCGAAAGAGTACGACGGAAAGATCAATATTTACAAAGTTGACACCGAAGACCAGCAGGAACTTGCAGGTGCGTTTGGTATCCGGAGCATTCCTTCCATGCTGTTCTGCCCGCAGGAGGGTCAGCCTCAGATGGCTGTCGGAGCTCTTCCTAAAGATTCACTCATAAAAGCAATTGATGACGTTTTGTTGAAAGCAAAAAACTAACCCTACCTTACATAGCTGCTTTTAGCCGCTGCGGAACCTCGTTCTGCGGCGGTTTTTTTTTCTTAATTTCGATGCCTAATACTGAATGGCTATTTCGTATTTCGTATTTCCTTATGACCCTCTTACTCCCTACCGCCTACCTTCCTCCCATCTCCTACGTTGCCGGATGTGTGTCATCAGAAGAGGTGCTGGTCGAGATTTGGGAAACATATCCTAAGCAAACTTTCCGTAATCATTGTGAAATTTACGGACCAAACGGCAGGCTAAGGCTTACGATTCCGGTCAACAAGCCCAATGGGAACCGTACCAAGACGAAAGATATCCGGATTGACCCCAATCTTCCATGGCAGAAGATCCATTGGCGTTCCTTTGAAACTTCATACAATAAATCCCCTTTTTTCCTCTACTACCAGGATTACCTCCTTCCCTTCTATGAGAAAAATTTCACATTTTTAATCGAATTCAACCTCCTGCTTCTTGAAACCCTGTCCCAGGCAATCCGTTTGGATAAAGTGATTGCTTTCACCGAATCCTACGAACAAGA